>NZ_DASVYD010000071.1:0-51667 GCF_036392335.1 Vitreimonas sp. | reverse complement strand
GGTGCAGATCGCCCGGTGATCGCGGCGAACCACGGAGCCCCAACCATTTCGCTCGATAGCGCGGCGAGGCTCGAAAACTTGTCGATCGAAACGCGCTTTGCAAACCACGCCGTGCAATGTGACGGCGGCCAACCGTCCATTCTCCGCTGTGACATCCGCCGCTTTGCAAATGCCAAGGCCACCGACGAGTATGACGCAGCATTCTATGTGGCCACTCGTGCAAACCCGATCGTCATTTCCTCGAGCGTCGCGTCGACTGGTTGCCGCGCGCTCCTCTTCGTCTCAAATTCAGGCGGGTTGTTCTTGGGGGTGAGCGTCGTCGCTTCGCGCGGAGACGGAATAACCTGTCGCGGCCGACCTCAGTTTCAAGCTTGCAACATTGAGGCAATCGGCGCGCCTGCGGTACGTGTGTTGGGTCAAGGATCGCCAAGCCTAGAAACCTGTGAAGTCACTGGTCGCGGCGACGCCGTGATTTACGCTCGCAATCGCGCGTACCCGCGCATCGCTGGCAGCCGCGTGAATGCCATACGGCAGCTTGCCTTTGACTTCGATGACAACGCCGCGGGACGCTACGAAGGAAACATAGTCTCGATCGAAACTGGAGGCGACGCAGGCACCAAACGTGTCGCAAACGACGGCTTCTTCGCGCGCTTCAAATCGAAACAAGATGCATTCATTCGGAAAGCTGAGACCGCGCAAGAGTTCGCGCGCCTCCGAGGCAACAGTCGCCCCCTGTTCATCGCGAACACGGCGCCAGACGGTCGCGCACTTGCCGAGCCAATCAGCTTTCATGCATTTTGATGCGTTACGCACCTCAGGAGC
The DNA here is from genome assembly GCF_036392335.1 of Vitreimonas sp. NCBI lineage: Bacteria > Pseudomonadati > Pseudomonadota > Alphaproteobacteria > Hyphomonadales > Hyphomonadaceae > Vitreimonas > Vitreimonas sp. The sequence goes on along the minus strand of NZ_DASVYD010000071.1, from coordinate 50,845 downwards.
CGTAAAACGGAAATCAAAATTCTCAAAATCGCCGTCATCGGACGGCGGCGCGCGAAACGCCAGATGCAGCTAGTGAAGTCGCCGATCATCACTCGCGAAGTAGATTCGCTCCAATGCATCATAGGCCGCCACGCCTGGCGCGCCGCCCATTGTGGAGTGCCGAATTGGAACCTCCGCCAACAACGACACATGCCGGTAGTGGGTCGATAGAACGTCCTCCACGCATTCCCCAGCGCGCTGCAACAGACCGTTCGAGGGGTAGCTAAAGTAGAGCCCGGCTCCAGTATCGGACGCGGCGGAGACAAATGCGTCCATCGCATCAGCGACATGCGCTTTGTGTGAGAAGCCCGTCAGGTGGCGGTCCTGGCGGTACCTCCCCTTTCCATCGCACGCCGGGTAATCATAGAGCGCGATGGTCTCCAGCAAATGGTAATAGCGGCTGTATTGCGCCCGGGAATAAGGCGGGTCGGCGTAAACAATCAACGGCAGGCCAGACAAATATCCGCGCTTCGTCTCCAGCAGTGTAGTCGCATCCGAACAAAATGTTCTGTTGGACGTGCGTGAATAACACTGAATGGGCTTAACGGCTTCAAGTGCCGCTACGAACGCGGAAAACAGATCACGTCGGCGCATCCTTACAACCAACGCCGAATTGGCGTCGTCTCGAGGAACGAAAAATTGCGCGAAATGTCCTGGGCTTGCGGAGCACAGACTCATTGCCTGGCTCAGCGCGCACAGTAGCCGCGCCCTGCTCGAAACGGCAACACAATCAATCGCGTAGCGTATGGAGTCAATTTGCATTGCTTGGCGCAGGCCGAAATAGGCGTTTGAGAAATACTGCGTTGCCAAGGAGTATGGGAATGTCTGTGGTGAGCCCTTGTAACGCTCTAAGGTCGGCAGACCGTGAAAGCGCCGAGGCACAGACTTTGCCATTTGAGCCAGAGCATACAAGCGAAAGCGGGTAAGGCCGCGATCGCTGTTCGCCCGAGCGAGCATCCGATCTTCAAGATCGTACAACTCGCCAACGGCTTCGCGAAGCGCCCCAAGGTTCTCCTCGTAGTGCGGCAGCATCGCATCGCGAACTGACGATATACTTTGGGCCCTAAGGGGAGCGAGCAGAATTGACCGCGCAACATTTTCAGCAAAGTGGTGAATGTCATTCGCAAACACTACGTGCTTCGGCGCCAACTCGCTTCCAACGGCGCAAAGCCCGGAGAAGGCGTCAAGGATGGTTGCATTCGGATGCCTACGCGAAATGGCATCAGAAATCGAAGCTGCCAGGCTTCGCTTTGTGCCCATGTACCGCATGGAAATCGTCAATTACGCACCCTAGTCAAACCGAGCATTACTCAAACAACACGCTGCAGAACGTCATTGACCGACCTTCGCGCACATCTATCGGCTCATTTAATCCACCCTTTACGTATAAGCACGAAACGGCCTCGCTTCTTGAAGCAACCAGAAGCGACGCGAGGACGTGCGACTTGGGCCCCAATGGAACGATGATGCAGTTTCGTAGGCCGACGTGCGGAGCCACCATTTCGCCGACGGTTCTGTAACTCTGCTGTATCGACATGAGCGGCAGGATCACCGGAGGACCGTCAAGTTCGTCGAGGATCGCCTTATTGAGCTTTAATGTCCGTGCAACGCCGCCGTCATCTCCCTCGCCTGCGACAAAGGCATATTTCCAGTCAGGTTGAAGGTCCTCAAGAACAGATGGTGGGGTAATCGGATCGTAGCCCAACCCAAACAATGCCACCGACTCCACGTTGGGGTCAGCACGTCCCTCGAACCCCAGGAGCGCGATAGTTTGCGAAACTGCGCGAGTAGGATACGATCCGACATATTCTCCCGAAGCATACGCGAAATCGATCTCGATCCGATTTGCTGCTGACGCATACTTCGCCCAATTCAGAATATCGGCGTACCAGACGCGCGACATAGAGCTGATATCCACAAAGATACGTAGATGCTCTTGGGGAGCGGCAAAACGTTCCGACAGGATACCGGAGACCGGGCAAGCTGAGTTTCCATCGACTAGTATCGGCTCTGTTTCGAAACGGTCGGCGAAGAAGGCGTCGTTCTCTACCCGCTGATGTAGCGTAAGCTGATCCGGAAATCCGAGAGTGATAATTTGCCCTATCGATTGAAATCGAAGGCGCCTAGCAATTGCTCGTGCACGAGACTCGTATCCACTCGCAAATATTGCCACGTCGTACGCGCGAGAGATCACCACCCCTCGGTCAATGTCTTCGACTCTTGTAAGTTGGCGGGTCATGTCAAAGGCAACCGACGCTGTGGAAATACTACATTTAAGCTCACTGGCCGACCACGCCGTGGAAGCAACTTAAAGTATGGTGCCAATGTATAGGCGAGGCGAAACTCGCCCTCATCCGCCGGCAACGCGCTGCGCTTTTCATCTTTGAAGTGTGGGTACATGAAGCCCCAAGCAACGGCTTGGTGCACGAGCCCCGAGAACTCAACATCCTCCGCACGCAAAGCAATTGAACTAAACACATCCGTGCCGATGGGCTCTGCGTGAAGGCGCTCTGAAAAGTAACGACCGATCAGCCCAATGAATGATTTGAGATCCGGCCCGACGTCGCGAACGGCGCCGATGCTATCATAAAACCGCACGCCGATCGTTTCCATCACCTCGTTTTGCGCAGGCTCGGAAATCGCAGCACCGTCCCCCACCAGCACGGCCAAGTCGGGAAACAACATATTGAAGGTACGTATGAGGATGCGAGGATTCATGTCCGTACAAGCCAGCACCATACTCAGTCCAGAGTATGCGGTACCCTTACGTGCGCCTACGGCCCGCACGCGCTCCCTGAGCACGACCGCAGGCTTCATCTTCCGAACCAACTCATCCGACATACGCCGAAGCAGCAGCCGCTTGCCGGTCCGCGGACTTGTCTCGTAGGCGCTCAGAAGCTTCTCGATACGAAGCATCGTCTTGTCGTTCGCGTGTCGATAGAATCTTCGGGTGATCTCGTGTATGGAGGCGGACGTCACCTTCAACGGATCCAGCACTTCGCTGCTACCTAAAGCGCGCGCCAAGGCGTCGTGCGGCATGTCAATGCCCGCAGCGCGCGCGCGCTTTGTGAACAGTGCAAACGCAAACGAGTATCGCCGCTCCCATCCCTCCAACTGCGAGACAAAGTCTTGATCAAGGATCCGCTCGTGATCCATGTACACGTATTCGAAATCGTGCCCCTCGATCAGCGGCTGTGTCGTCTCCGTTTCCAGTGTGTAGTGGCAGTACGGCGCGGTTACAAACTTGAACACGAACCCCGGTGTGTCCACACGAAGCAGACTGTTGAGAATGCGGTGATGCTCTGCAGAGAGGAACTCCATCTCATCAATCGCAAGAATCCATTTCGTGGAAGGACCGAACTCGAACATCTCGTCCGCAAGACGTCGAGCTGCGTACGCGGGCTCAAGCAAACCGGTGCTAAAGGTTTGCCCCAGCGCCGCATCGAATGCCTCTGATGTAACAGAGTTGGTACGATAGATGGATCGTGTGTGTACCCTCTGCAGGCGGAAGTCCGCGTCGGCTATGCTTCGCTTCAAATCCTGCAATGAGTAGATGGGTTCAGGTGGCGGCACCTCTGGGGCCCAGAGCCGCAACAAACGCCTCACAATCTCATACTCTTGCGCTGCCCTTTTGCCTCCCTCAGTGTAGGCCTCGATGCAGCTTTGAATCGTGCCCAACAATGCCTGGGCCACTATGAAATTGAACCTCGTTATAAAGTAATCACGCTCATTTCCCTGTTGCACCAGGAGCTGGCTCTTGAGCCCACTGATCCAATTTAACCCTGCGGGAGCAAACACTCCTATGAAGCGCTTGTCGCGAACGATCTCCCGCGCTGCATCGTCATCCAACCTTCGCAAGTGGTCATGCGATACCATCCTCGCGACAGCGGTTTTCCCAGACCCACGAGTGCCCATGAGGACGTGGTTTTTCTCAGCGAGGAGGCGCCAATAGCTCCGAATCGGAACGAAGGTCGCGGCGACCTGCGCCGGATCAAGGTACTTCGCGTTGTCGTTCTCGAATGGATGCGAAAATATGGCGCTCATGGCGTCACCGTGGTCGAGAGAATGATAAGGCCATCAAGACTGTCGCGATCGCCATGAGGCCGCGCGCCGAGTTGGGGACAAACCGCTTCCAGTATGGGCCAAACAACCGTCCCCGCCTGGTAACGTAGCGCCTCGTGGCTATCGCACAGCTCCGCCCATGTGACGAACTGACGGGATGCGAGGATGCTTGTCAGCGCGTCGGTCACGAGTGACTGAATTGTGTGTCGATCAGCTACGTATCCGAATGGCGTGACGTGATCTATGCCATGTTCATTGGGCCTACTTGGCACCCAACCGCGTCCTGGAGCATAGGCCCATGATCGCGCTTGACCAAAGCAATCGTCGGAGCCCTCACGACGACCGTGCAATTCAACAAGGTGCCATAGATTTCCAATGCTTCCGTAGTACGAAGCGCCAAGCGTTTGAGAAAAACTTCCGGAGCACCACACTACTATGGGATCTCGAGCAGCTTCTACAAAGCTTCGGCACCACGGCCGGTGCTTGTGCCCATGCATTACGAGGTCGAACTGGTGTTCGATTAACATGTCCAGGAGCGCATCTCCGTTGATCATCGTGCTGAAGTCAGGCTGATCTGGGTGAGGATCGCGCTGCGGCCTTAAGTGGTGATGCGTCACGAAGACTCGATATTTATTACGTGCTTGTCCCGAGTAGGCTGCCTTCAATGCCGCGTGCAATTCTTCCCGATGCTTCTCGCGTATCTCGCCTCGGTGAGGCTTTTTGTCTGGCGTATCGTAGGCAGCCGAGTTGAAGCTCCAAAAGTCGCAGTCTCCGAAAGAACGCAATGTGAAGTGAGGCTCCTCGATCAAAGACCGATCGCCAATCGAACACCACTTCCCAAACACGTCATGACCACTAGCAAAGGGAGCAAAGCGATAGCCAAGCCAAAAAGCCTCGCCCCCATCGGTGGCAAGCTTGGCCACATCCCAGTTCAAGTCGTGATTGCCGGGTACACTGATGATCGCGTCGTCAGGGACTTTCAACGCGCGCGCGATACGGGTTATTACCTTGCCTGCATGCGAGAATTGCGATGGCTGTGCGCGGTCCGTGATATCGCCGGAGACCACCAAATAGTCGGCCGCAACGTCGAAACGCTGCACATCCTCCTCAAAAGAGTCGAGATACCCCTTTTGCCCGGCGTAAGCTGGCGATCCCCCCGGGCGCAGGTCAAATTCGCGCGCCGAATCACCAATATGCAGGTCGCTGACTATCGCGATGCGCTTCTTGGTCAAAAAACCGCCCCCTAGCCCAGGGTTGCAGACTAAGGCGATCCGGTTGAGCCACGCAATGGTCGGGCAAAATAATTCCAAAGCTACGAAGTGATAGGAGTGCGCCGCAGCGCCACACCGATGGCACCCGCACAGTCGAACGTCGGGCATTCTGCACTCATTCGGCGACGCGCGAACATCAGGAGGCCCGCGAGCACGACCTAAACCCAATGGACGCGCGCGGGCCTTGAACCGCCGCTGTTCGTTACGACAGCGCATCTTGAACGCTCTATTCCAGAAAGCGCCGCGCTACTGTCGGGCTCGCGCCGCGTCCTTAGCAGTAGCTCATATGGCGTCCGCTGTTGCGACACTGAGCATGTCGGCCAATTTCCGAGAATGCCGTGGCCGTCGGGCGGACTCTCGACCTCACCCTTACCGAGGGTGCGCTCTACCAGCGTCCGTTATCGCCACGCCGAGCGCTGTGGCTGATTTCCGAAAATGCCCCGTAGCCGTCGCGCGGACTGTCGACCTAACCCTTACCAAGGGTGCGCTCTTCCACAGTCCGCTTTCGCGGCGGCGGCGGCGGTCATCGCCAACTTCCAAAATGCCCCGAAGCAGGGATCGCATTGTATCGCGGCCTGAATTCACATCGAGCGATGCCTGGCGAGCATCGCGACAGTCGATTTCAGGTCTTTGACGTCGTCTACTAGAGCGCTAAGGCCGGAAACTGGAGGATCATTCCATGAGCCATGCGAAGGCCACCGACATTGCTTACGTGCGCTTCAACGCGCCAGATCTCGATTTGATGGAAGCCTTTCTCATCGATTTCGGCTTGGTCCGCGCCGCGCGCTCCGACAACGCGCTCTACATGAGGGGCATCGACGGCGCCCCTTTTGCGCATGCCACTGAGCGTGGCGAACCCGGCTTCGCCGGCCTTGCTTTTGAACTTGAAAACACGGCCGCGTTGGAAGCGCTCGCTTCAGCGACGGACAAACCGGTTGAAGACATCAACGAGCCCGGCGGCGGCCGCATGGTGCGCCTGACCGACCCCGATGGATTCCGTGTCGACGCCGTGGTGCGCCCGCACACAACCCCGGCCAAACCCAATTCGCGCGCCGCGCTCAATGATGGCCGCGTGCAGCCGCGCCTCAATGCCGTCAGCCGCGTGCCCGGCGGCCCCGCGCAAGTCGTTCGCCTTGGCCACGCCGTGCTGATGGTCAAGGATTATCGCACCAGCCAGCAATGGTACGCCGACCATTTCGGCCTCATCATTTCGGACGAGGTTGAGCCGGCGCCTGGCGTTGCGCTCGCCGCCTTCTTGCGCTGCGATCGCGGCGACGTCCCCGTTGATCACCACACGCTTTCGCTCGCTGGCGTTGGCGTATCAAAATACAATCATGCCGCGTTCGAGGTTGCCGATTTCGACTCGCTGATGTCCGGCCACTCACATCTAAAGAGCAAAGCATACCGCCCGGAATGGGGTGTTGGTCGCCACATACTCGGCAGCCAAATCTTCGACTACTGGCTCGACCCGTGGGGCCACACCGTCGAGCACTGGACCGATGGCGATCTGTTCGACGCGGCCTCCGGCTCGCGCAAAGCGCCACTGTCGGACCTACTCGCGGTACAATGGGGGCCGAACGCGCCGCCTTCGATGGGCGGCGCTTAGTTAGCGCATCATCCCGTCGCCTGCTCCGCTTCAATCAGACGCGCGAGCGTTCGCCGCGCATGCACGGGTGCGGCATCGCCGGCCAGCATAATCGGCTTCAACGAAAATAAATCCGTCGTTCCCATCATCGCTTGCTGCGCTTCAATCATAGGCTTGTCTTCCAACGTGAATGCCGCCGTCCCCCCCTCAAGCATCTGTGCGCTCAGCTCGTGATCATCCGTGCGGAACGAACGAGTGCCAGCCCAGAAATAGTGCGTTGTCGTCTCCGTCTCCGGCGTCATGAAATGGACGTTGAGCGTTTCCAATCCCGTCTCGCGCGCGCCGCCGACATCGGTCATGCCGAAGATCAGCGTCATCAGCGCCGGCGCATCCCATTGCACATCAAGCCAGGCGTCGACGCGCTGCCCGACACGTTCGAACAGGACGCTCGTCAGCGGCCCTTGGAAGTCATTCGCCATCCACCGGTCGCAACGCACGGTGTTGCCGTTCACCGCTACAATCGTCTTCGCACGCGCCGTCGCCTCACACCCGAGCGATGTCTCATGCAGGAAGTCCACGTGACCTAAGTCGAGGATGTTGTCCGTCATCAGCTCGTAATTGGCCTTCGAGTAGATGTAGCCTTCAATCCGTGCGAGCCGCTCGTCTTCCAGGAAGTCGTACGCCGGCAACAGAGCTGGATCAGCGCGCTTCGGCTCCCCCATCCAAATCCAGAGCGCGCCATATTTTTCCAGGAGCGGATAGCGCTTGATCTGCAGCGACTTCGGCGTCGGCCCCTCGGGAGCCTGCGGGTTGAACGTACATGCGCCCTCGGCGCTGAAGCGCAACCCATGATATGGGCATTGGATATCGTCGTTGACGATCTTGCCCATATGCAGCGGCGCAAATCGATGTGGACACCGCCCTTGCAGCGCCACCGCCTCGCCGGATTGCAATCGGCGCAGCACGATCGGCTCGTTCAGAATTCGCCGCCCGAGCAGCTGCTCGCCAACCACCTCTTTGGACCACGCCGCCACATACCAGCAGTTCCGCAGAAACGACATCCTTCTCTCCTCTCTCAGAAACCTGCAGATCGTATGCGGTCAACATCAAGCCGCGGCGCGCACACGCCCCTTAAGCCCAAGCAGCGCCCGCGCCTCATTTGGCGTTGCAGGCTCCTTGCCCAACTCACGCACGATCCGCGCCGCCTTTTCAACTTGCTCTGCGTTCGACGTCGCCAATCGACCGCGCCCGAGAAGCAAACTGTCTTCCAGGCCAACCCGCACGTGCCCGCCCATCAGCACCGATTGCGTTATGAATGGCATCTGAAACTTGCCCGCCGCCAGCACGGACCATTGGAAATTCTCCGACCCAAACAAGCGGTCGGCGGTGCGCTTCATGAACACCAGATTGTCGAGATCGGCGCCGATGCCGCCCAAGATGCCGAACACCATCTGGATAAAGAAGGGCGGCTTCACCAGCCCCGCGTCCACAAAGTGGGCCAGATTGTAGAGGTGGCCGACGTCATAGCATTCATGCTCGAATTTCGCGCCATCGACCGTGAGCGTCTCAAGTATGAGACGAATATCGCGAAACGAATTGCGGAACACGCTATCGTCCGACCCCTCGATCCACGCCTTCTCCCACGGATGCTTCCATGACGAATAACGACCGGCGATGTGATGCAGCGCGAAATTGATGCTGCCCATGTTGAGCGAGCAGACCTCCGGCTTGAACCGCGCGGCGGCGCTCAGGCGATCCTGAATGCTCATCCCGGGTGCGCCGCCCGTCGTGATATTGATCACCGCGTCGGTGTTGGTCTCAATCGTCGGAATGAATTGCGCATAGACATCCGGGTCCGGCGTCGGCCTGCCGTCCGCGGGATTGCGCGCGTGTAAATGAACAATCGCGGCGCCCGCGCGCGCCGCCTCGATTGATTGCGCGGCAATTTGCTCCGGCGTAATCGGCAATGCATCCGACATCGTCGGCGTATGCACCGCACCTGTCACCGCGCACGAAATGATAACTTTGTCCCGCATCTGCGACCTCGCCTGACCTTCAATCCGCCTGACTAAGGGCGCGGCGTGCGGCGAAACAGATTGCAAAATTCGGCCACCGAAATCGATTCCGCATCACCCAAGCGGCGCGATTCACGCCGCTTTCAGCGCGCTGCGCAATTCGACAAGCCGCGGCGAAATTTGCGCGCCGTTCGCGATCATGTCCGAGACACGCTTCGGCGCGACATCATCGATGATCACCTTCTGAAAACTCGGGCGCGCACTCACACGGTCGAACCAGGCTCTCAGATACGGCCGCTCTGCCCAGAACGGCGCTAAGCCGAGAAAATTAAAGCGCGCGATATAGGGCGTGAGCGCAATGTCGGCGATTGAGTACGCATCGCCGGCAAGCCAGCCGGTCTTGGCCAGCGCAGCATCCATCTGTCCCAAAAATTTATCGACATCCGCGACCGCCCCCGGAAAGAACGGCGCCTCGACACCGAGTTCGATCAGCGCCCGCTTGAATTTGCGTTTATTTTCATCCGGCGATTGATCCACGGCCTTCGCGACGCCCTCCGGCCCTTCGGCTAGATATTCATGCCGCGTAGAGATCGCCATCGTCAGAATGCCGACCCAGCCGTGAACCTTGGTGTCCAATTGCTGAAACCACAGCCGCATGGCTGCCAACGCGGCCGGGTTCGTCGGGCGCAATGACGGCGTCGGAAACGCATCCTCGATATATTCAAGAATGATATTCGACTCGATCACCACCACGTCGCCGTGAACGAGCGTCGGCACCACGCCGTTTGGATTGAGCTTGAGATAGCCTGGATCAAACTGATCGCCCTTACGCAGATTCAAATGATGGCTGGTCCACGAAATCTGTTTCTCATCGAGCGCGATGCGGACCTTCTGCGCGCAACTCGACAGGTCGTTGTGATAAAGTTGGATCATACGTTTGCACCATCAAGAACAGCTAAGCGCCACATCAGACCAAACGCCCGCAAAGGCGCGCGCCGCATGAAGCGACGCGCGCAGTCGGGAGGATCAATATTTGTAGCTAAGCTCCAGTGCGATCGTCCGCGGACGCTCCGACACACCGATCCAGCTGCCTGGCGGCGCAAACGGTGTTGGGAATGCAAACACGGTCCGATTCTCGTTTGTCAGATTGCGGCCAGCGAGACGGATCGAATAGCCGGCGTCCGCCTCCACGCCGATCGACGCATCGAACAGCGTGATGTCGTCCGATGGCGGCGGGAAACTTGGGTCCTGCTGACGCGTCTGGTCAGATTCGTAATTGGCGCCGCCATTGAGGATCAGGTTGAAGCCATCGGCGAGCCGATGCTCATAGGTCACCGAAACCAACCCGCTCCATTCCGGCGCGTTCGGAATTCGGCCGCCGGTGATCGAGTCTGACGCATCTGCGTACACGTTGCTCCAGTCGAGTGTTAGCCCCGGCGCAAAGTCTGGTCGCCAGATCACCTGCGTCTCGAACCCTTGCGATTCCAGGTCCGTGTTATCGATCACGAATTGCACGCCGTTGAACGTCACCATCTGATAGTCGGTGACTTCGGTCGAGAACAGAGTCGCGTTCGCCGTCAAAGAGCGATCTCTACTCTGATAACGCAAACCCAATTCGGTCGTCTGCGCGACTTCTGGATCGTATTCGCCATCAGAAAGCACGGTGGTGTTCTGCGCGAAGCCGCCACTCTTAGTGCCTTGCGCCCAGGCGACGTAGAACATTAGGTCGTCGGAGACTTCATAGCGAAGGTTCACAAGGCCATCCGTCGCCGATTCAGAGCGCGACATTGTGAATGGCGCATAAGGCTCGTAGCCGCCCGGCAACGTCAGAATGCCAGGCACGATCACGTTGCGCCCGATATCGACTTCCTTATCTTCATCGTTGTAGCGAATGCCGCCGCTCAGCGTTAGGCGATCTGTAATGTCGTAATCCGCTTGACCAAATACCGACCACGATTCCGTGGTTTGATCGAAGACAGTCTGCCAGTGCGCGGCGCCCGGCCCGTCCGGCGGCGGCGGCAAAGTGATGTTCCAATCGTCAGGCAACGACGCTTCGTTGCGGCCAATCCAAACACCGACCGCGTAGCGGAAGCGATCCTCGCTGGGCGACGTCAATCGAATTTCCTGGCTCAACGTCGATGTGTCGGTCGAGCTTTGATATAGGAAATAGTCACCCGGCAAAAAATCCGTGCCGCCAGCCGTCTGGCCCGAACCCTCAGACCAACCGGTTTGGCTCGTCAGCACAAAGCCATCGCCGAAATTCCAATGCGCCGTTAGCGACGCACGATTGATTTCGGCGCGGTCGAAATACCCCTCTGGCAGTCGGCTATCGGAATACGCCGTACGCCGATCGAAATCAGTTTCGAGATCGGGTACGCCGCCACCTGCGGCCAGCGCATCGACGCCCGCATTCGACGCCAAGATTTCCGTTGTAAAACCTTCAAGGCTGACATCTTGCGTTTCGTAGAGAAAAGTCGCGTCGAAATGCGACGACGGCTCCCAGAGCACAGTGAGACGACCCGCTTTGCGCTCGCCGCCGCCACCCATGTCGCCGGTGAGCACGTTTTCAACCCAACCGCCCTGTTCGTCATAGATGCCAGCCAAGCGAACCGAAAGCGTATCCGACAGCGGAATCGACACGCCTCCGTTGACGATCCACGATTCCAGTTCGAACTCGCGATTGACCGACAGATTGCCTTCCAGTTCACGCCCCGGCGCACGCGTCACCAGATTGACCGCGCCCAAGCTCGTGTTCTTCCCGAGCAGCGAGGATTGCGTGCCGTGAACCACTTCGATGCGATCGACGTCGAAGAGTCCCGATGAAAACTCTCGCGCACGCGGTAGATAAACGCCGTTTACGAAGAAGCCGACCGAGCTTTCAAACGACGCCGAACCTCCGGCGGACCCCAATCCCCGAATAGTGACTGTTGTATCCAAGTTCGCCGGGGCGCGCGAAATGTTCAAGCCAGGCGACACGCGCGGCAGATCGAGCAACGTCGTCACCTGCGCGCGCTCCACCGCTTCAGCCGTTGTCACAGCGACCGACATCGGCGCGTCCTGCAAGGTCTCCGCACGCAGGCGCGCGGTGACAACAATATCCTCAGAGCCGTCGTCCGTTTCCTGCGCATACGCCACAGTGGCCGTGCATAAAGCTGCGAGCACTATCGCCGACGCACCAAACCCAAAGCGATTCAACATTCGATCCTCCCCTCAATATTCGTCATTCTCGTCGGCTAGGGAGTACCGTCTGCAACGCGCCATCCTCCGACACGGTCCAGTGCGAACGGCCTTTGTGTGCCGCTCAACTGGCTTGCGCGCCGACCGACAGCGCCATCCCGAGCGACTGTGCGAATTTTGTCCAAGAAGGATCGCAGCGCCGAACCGCGCTCATAAGATGGCATCGACGCTGTAGTGATACCCGCGCGATATCGAAAACAGCCGCCACAAAGCGACAGAGACGCGCATCCGGCGCTACGCCGCCCCGGCTTGTTGGAGCTGATGCACGCGATGCCCAGCGACGCGCACAACGAGGTCGTTCCAATACTCAGCCGCCGGCGTCAGCGGCATATTTCCACGCCGCACGGCGCAGATCGGCGCGGCATTCGGCAACCCGCGGATGGGAAACGCCTCCAGCACTTCCTCTTCGTCCATAAGCTCGAGCAACAGCGCAGACATCGGCGCAAGGAGATCAGACGACTTAATGATCGTGGTGAAGCTCAAGCTTGAGCCCGCTTCCATCACAACTCTAGGCGGAGGTAGACCCGCCGCCTCGAACACCGCCACCACCTCTGTATCGATATCCATCGTCATATGCGCTGCGACCCAGCCTGCGTCCGCGAGCTGCTCCAGCGATGTCGCGCCTCGCAAGGGATGACCGCGACGGCCTACAATAATGCGCGGATTGTCCCACAGACGTTCAATGATCAACGCTGGATCTGAATAATCCTCCGGCACCGGCCCGTAGAAGACGTCAACGACGCCGTCGCGCAAATCCGGCTCCATCACGGGCAATGCGCTCTCCAACACCTTCACCCGCACATTCGGAAACCGTTGACGAAACGGCGCGATCAATTTCGGCAACATGGTGCCAAGGCTGGCGGCCGAGAACGCCACGGTGATCTTGCCGAAATCCTTACCCTTGAACTGCTCGATCTCATCAAGTGCGCGCTGCAGATCCGCTTGCATGCCCTTCGCGCGCCGCAAGAAAATCTCGCCCACCGGCGTTAGCGTCATTCCGAACTTGTTGCGTTCAAACAAGACGACGCCCAACTCGTCCTCCAGCTCACGAATGCTGCGAGACATGGCGGGTTGCGCAAGCCCAAGATGCTTGGCGGCCGAGCGCAAACTGCCGCGCTCAACGACGGCGACGACGTTGCGGATATGGTGCAGTTTCATCGCGACGCTCCCTGGACCGTAGCCTCATCTTGTAGTGGCGAAGGCTACGCGCGTGATCCCTGCCCGGCAACACGCGATGCCGATTAGGTTCAGTCCCGACGCAGTATTCGCATTCCGCGCTTCAGCTTCAGACAATGCGCAGGGGCAGTTTAGTGAACCCGTGCAATCCGGCGTTGACGCCGAGTTCTGGCTCACCCGCTTCAAACTTCGCGTCCGCTTCGATGAGCGCCTCGACGAGCACCTCCATCTCAAGCCGCGCCAAATGTACGCCCGCGCACATATGCGCACCGGTGCCCCAAGATAACTGATCCTTCGCATCGCGTGTCACGACAAATCGATCCGGATCTTCGTAGCGCCGCTCATCGCGGTTCGCGCAACCATAAAGCACCATGAGGCGCGCACCCTTCGGCAACACAGCGCCGTCCACCTCATAATCCTCCGCCGCCACGCGCGAAAACCATCGCAATACCGAGTGCAACCGCACACTTTCGATCACCGCCGCCCTCGCCAAGTCCGGCTGCGCCTTAACAGCTTCCCACTGTTCGACGTTTACAGTCAAGTTCCGCAGCAAATGCCCCTTCGCAAGGATCGTCGTGTCCAGACTGGGGATCAGGTAGGCGCTGATCGCCGCGCGCGCTTCAACCTCGCTCAGCTTCCCACTGCGCGTCGCCGCAAACAATTCTCCAGCCCATGAACCATCGCGTACGGAATCCTCCGCCAGCTCCATTATAAAGTCGCGCACTTCCATTGCCGCTCTGAGGTCGGCAGGATCTTGGTTGGGCCCGATCAGATTGAACGTCGCAGCCGCCCACGCCAGCATACGCTCGCGGCCGACCTCCGGCAGTCCGACAAGATGCGAAATCGCTTGCACCGGCAGGAACGACGCAAGCTCCTGCATCGCATCGAACCAGCCCTTACCCTTCAGTGCGTCCACGCGCGCCGCCACCATCACCTTCAAATCGTCGCGCGCCTTGCTGATTGTCGCGGGTGCGAGCGGTCGCATCACGGTTAAACGTAGGCGATTGTGCAATTCGCCATCGGACTGAATGACATTCATGCCCTTGGGTGCATTGAAAACATCGCTGAACCCGACACCTTCACCGCTGATCAGCTTATTGGGTGACCTGAGCGCCGCCTGAACATCCGCAAATCTCCCTACAGCGTACACGTCTGGGCGCGCCAACCGAACCAACGCACCCGCATCACGCAGCCTGCGATAATCCGCGAACGGATTTTTGAGGCTCGCTTCGTCAAAAAGATCGAGATCCACGTACGGCGCAGAACTGGTCACGAACTTACTCCCTCGCCGCGCCCTGCATTGAAATCCGCAAGCATCGTTTGCGCCGCGTTATGTCCGCAAGCGCCATGCACGCCGCCACCCGGATACACGCCAGGTCCGCCAAGATAGAGCCCAGATACGCTCGCGCGATACTGATCCGCACCCATACGAACCATCATCCGCCGCTCAAACCGCGACGTCGCATCGCAACGCATCGCAAGAATTTCGAAATCGTCTTCACAATAACCGCGCCAGACATCCACAAACGCTTCTGGGAAACTGGCCTCAACCGCGCGCCACGTCTCGCCATCGAGATGCTCCGCGGCTGGAAATGCGCTATCCACACCAACGACTTGGCAGCCCTCCGGCGCCAGTGTCGCATCCCAATGACCATGCATCCGCACCACACCGGCTGGTTTCGGCAACAGCCCGATGCGTACATCGGCCGATTGCGCGACCGCATCCTCTGGACGTTCGTGCCCAACGATCGTCTTCAGACATGCATCAATCTCTGGATCATGGCGTGCAGATTTGTAAATCGGTGCGCGTTTTAGGCAGAACATCGATCCCGCAATCGATCCCGGCCTGCCCTTTCGAAACGCTGCAAACTCGTCGCACTCCTTGCGCGACATCACGCCAGTCTCGAGCATACGCTCGACATCAACGATCGGCGCCGCCGCCAACACGCCCGCTGACGCCACGATTGTCTCACCCGCGGCCGTCACCACGCCCACAGCGCGCTCGCCTTCTGCAACAACGCGCGCAATACGCGTGGAAGTGCGTATCTGCACGCCCGCGTCGCGCGCCGCCGCCGCCAATGCGCCAACATATGAAGCAATCCCACCGTGGACCGTGCGCCATCGCCCAGCGATCCAAAGCGAATAGCTGAGGAAGGCTAGGTCACCGCCCTCGTCCTCCAGGCCAAGCCCCGTCTCCGTTGCGAGATGATAGAGCAGCAGCCGTACCTCGGGCGTCGCGAACAGATCGTCAATCAGCGCGCGCGCCGTGCGTTGACCCAACACACGAACATCGCACAGCTTCGCAAACGAGCGCCGCACAGCCTCGGCTTGTCTAGCGAACCATTCGGAATTTGGCGCCGCATACAAACCATCTCGAATGAGCGGCCCCATCGGCGCCGATGCCCGTTTGAGCGCAACATATTTCGCCGCATCCGCGGGCGAATAGACGCCTAGACTCGCCGCTGTTCGCTCTAACAAATCTGGCCTATGCAAAATCACCGGCGCTCGTCCGTCCGCGAACGCAACACCCAATTGCGCCGCCGGATGATGCAATTGCACGCCCCGAGCCGCCGGCGCGATCTGCTCCGGCATTAGCTCCGTAAACATCAGCGCATTCGCATGCGGATTGTGCCGAAAGCCCGGCAGCAACGGCTCGATCGTGACGGCGCAGCCGCCCGCCGACACCTCGGCCTCCAGCACCAACACCGACCAGCCGGCCGACGCAAGTTCGAGCGCCGCCGTCAAACCATTATGACCGGCGCCAATGACGATGACGTCGTATTGCTCAGCCATCCGGTCCCGGCTCGCTCACCGCGCTTAGTCACGCGGCCCAATATAGCGCCGTATCAAACCGTGAATCTCCGGCACAGTCTTTGCCGAATATTTCGACGGCCGTCCGGTCTTCGGGTTGATCGCGTAGATGCCGGCATGCGGCTGCTGTTCGCCTTCGATATAATGCACATCGACGCCCGCCTCCTTCGCTCGCGCCGCAAACGCGCGCGCTTCCTCGCGCAACACTTCCCATTCGCCCACCCAGATTACAGCAGGAGGCATACCTTCGAACGTCTCAGCCAAAATCGGTGACGCCCGCCAATCGAAGGTGTCTTCCTTCGACCGCAGATACAGCCGCGTGACCACCTCGGCCTGCGCTTGCGTCAGACTATAGTTCGCGAACTCTTCGTAGCTCTGCGTGTTGTTGCGCGCATCGAACACCGGCGTCCATAGCCATTGCACCGCGGGCTTTTGAACGCCCGCGTCACGCGCCATCAGCGACACCACAGTGGCCAGATTAGCGCCCGTGCAACCACCACCGATGCCGATCCGTGTGGGGTCCACGCCGAGTTCGTCGGCGTGCTCCACCACCCATTTGTAAGCTGCAAAACAATCCTCGACCGCCGCAGGAAACTTGGCTTTCCACGACACGCGGAAATCAACCTGCGCCACCGCGCAGCCGAAATCCTTGGCGTACATACTGTTTTCAGTGTCGCAATTCTCCAACCCGTCAAACATGCACCAGCCGCCGCCGTGTGTATGAAAGTAAAGCCCCACCTTCTCCTTGCGGTTCTTCGGCAAATAAAGGCGCATTTGCATGGGGCCGGCCGGGCCAGGCACCTCAACGTTCCGCGCTTCCAGCTCAGGCGCCAACACATGCATCGGCGGAGGCGGCGCTTCGCGCGGTTGCTCCGCGAACGGCAAATTGATGAGCCGGGTCTCTTCGTCGACTTCAGCCATGCGCTTTTGGCGCAACGCTTCGTAGTCGACCTTGTTCGCCAGTGGCGGCAGGCCACCGGGAATCGGCAGCTTCCAAGGCCCAAATTCTATCGCCGGTACGGCGTCACCATTCCACGCACCCGACTTCGCACCATTATCCGCCATTGCGTTCTCCCATTCCGGCACGTCCATTCACGGCGGCCATGCTATGTTGTTAGAGTGGCGCCACTTCAGCACGCGCAAATTGCGCCATCGCCTCGGCCATGCATTCCGGATCGGGATGCAGCGGCCCTTTCAAGCGATTAGCTACAGCCATACGATCTAGTGTCGGCAATATTTGGGGAAACATCTCGCCGGACAACGCCTGTCCGCGCTCCAACCCGGTCTTGCGCGGCAGCGGCATCATCCCGTCCACGCGATCATACCGCACGTCGTCACCGCACCACCGAGTCGAAATCGCGCGTCGCATCCTATTCGGCGAATTGTTGCCGCGTGCGCCATGCACTGTCTTCGCATGGAATAGCAATGCATCGCCCGGCTCAAGCGACCAGCTCAGAATATCAAATTTGCTTCGATTAGCATCGATGTCTGGCAACGCTTCGAGATTTGCCTCCTCTGAGACTATAGCGCCGCCAATCGCCACCGGCTTCCAGCGATTGCGCCACTTGTGCGAGCCTGCGATAAACTCCAGGGCTGAGGTTTCCGCATTGACGGCGTCGACCGAGGTCCAGAGCGTTGCGATCTGATTTCCGGTCAGCGGCCAGAATGTCATGTCGTGGTGCCAGGGCGTCGGGTCCGACGTCTTCGCGCCCTTGATGAATATTTGGTCGTAGAAGAAGTTGATCGCCTTCGATCGCATCGCCTGCTGCGCGACGCGCGCACTCGGGCCGTAGAGCACGAAGTCGCGCACGACATCGTTCTCAAGCCAATAGAAATGCGCCTCCTTGAAGGTCGCGCTGACGCCGGGCAATTGTGGCGTGTCGGACGCGTAGAACTCGTCCAGCACATCCGTCAACGTCGCCACCCATTGCGGAGAATAGATGCCGCGCAGGCACGCAACACCGTCGCGCTCGTAAGCGGTGATTTCTTCCGCAGTGAGGTCGCGCGCGGGCGCTCTATCCATAGGTCGCTCTCCCTGGCTTTCTTTTTCCGGGAGCTTAGCAAGCGGCCGGGTCTCGTCTGCATGTGAAATAAACACGGGCGATGCGGAAATCGCATCACCCCGCCACTCAGGCGATGCCTAAAGACAATCGAAGCCTCCGCGTTGCCATCTTGGGTCGCGCCGGTCCCACTCTAAAGTCGTCTCGAGAATGCCCATTGCGCGTCCGCGCCCCCCTCACTTCAGGAGAAACGCCTTGAAACTCGCAATGTTCGACGATGGGGCAGGCCCGCAATCGGGCGTGGTGATTGGAGAGCAGATCGCGCCCACCGGCATCGCCGGTGCGCTGGCCGACCTGATTCCGCAATGGTCGAGCGTCGAGGCGCGCGTGAAGCAAGCGGCCGAGACGGCGCCGCGCGTACCGCTATCCAGAGTAAAGCTCCTCGCGCCGGTCGCGCGTCCGGGCAAAGTGTTCGCCATCGGCCTCAACTACGCCGATCACATCGCCGAAAGCAAAATGGAGACGCCGCAAACGCAAGTGTGGTTCACCAAGGCGGTGACTTCCATCAACGGTCCGTTCGATCCGATCCAGATCGCCAAGGACAGCGCTCACACCGACTACGAGGTCGAACTGGTCGCCGTCATCGGCAAGCGTGGCCGCTACATCAGTAGGGCGGAGGCGCCTTCGTACGTGTTTGGCTATTGCGTCGGCAACGATGTGACCGAGCGCATGTGGCAGCATCGCACGCCACAATGGAGCCTCGGCAAATCGTTCGACACGCACGCCCCGATCGGTCCGTGGATCACAACAGGCGACGAAGTTGGCGATCCGCACGATCTCGGTCTGCGTTGCTTCGTCAACGGCGAGAAGCGCCAGGACTCGAACACCAAGCATCTGGTGTTTGATATCTGGGACCAGATCGAGCACCTCTCCTACGCGATGACGCTCGAACCCGGCGATCTCATCTTCACCGGCACGCCCGGCGGTGTCGGCGCCGCAATGGACCCACGAAAATTCCTGAACGCGGGCGACGTCGTTCGCTGCGAAATCGACAAGCTCGGCGCCATCGAAGCGACGCTTACGTCCGCATAAAGGATTATCGCACGACGGCGCTCTTGGGCGTCACCGCTTGGCGCGCCTCCACGGCGGCGCGCCCCGACGCCAGCAACAGAATTTCGGCGCCCGGCCACACATCGCCGCGCCAAGCCACGTGCTGATCGGGACGGATTAGAACCAACGATCGCTCATAGAGCGCCGCAATCCGTGCATCTGTGATGCGTATCGTCTTGAGCGGAATTCCCAGGCCGTGCGCGTCCGCTTCGGCGCGTTGAAGCTCAGCGTCGCCCGCGCGCTCAAAACCAATCAACGTGAATCCTTCGCCGAATACATCATAAAGCGAGCGCCCATCGTCCAACCATGCGTGCGGCGCCCGCGCACCCGGACGCGCTGTGGGCTCATATGTCCGCATCGCCGGGTCACGCGCGGGCGCACCGCCCTCCTCGGCCATGATTGGCGAGTCATCGTAACTCGCTCCAAGCATGACGCCGAGGCTACGAAACTCTTGCGCGCGCCCTTCCGCTAACAGCGCGCCCACTTGCGCCCGCAACGCCGCGCCTTCGTCGCTGTCCGCCTCAAGCGTCGGCGACATCGCATCGTGCAAGGATAACGTCGCGTGGTTAGAGAGCGCCGCGTCGATCACAAAACGATGCACTTGCCGGCGCTCTTGCTCATAAGACTTCAGCAAGCCTTGCCCGCCCCAGCCGTGCAGAACCGCGGCCATTTTCCACCCAAGATCGACCGAATCCCCGATGCCCATATTCATGCCGTACCCGCCGACGGGCGGATGCAAATGGCACGCGTCACCTATTAGGAAGATGCGCCCTTCGCTATATTTGTCGGCGATGAACTCGCTCGCCGCCCACTCGTCGGTACTCAATATTTCGATTGGCGTATCTAGCCCCATTGAGCGCTGAATCAGCTCAGCTGCGCTCAGTTTGTCGAGTTCAGTCAGCCCTTCGACCCTGCCTCGCATGAAATACCACAGATCGTCCTTGTCCATCGGACCAATGACGCTCGGCACGTCGGCGTTAATCTGCCAATACATGATGCCCGGCCCATGTTTATGCAGGCGCGATAAGCCTGGCGCGCGGAACACGATGTTGTAAGCGTGCGCAAGTCCGTATCGCCCCTCCATCTGCGCCCCGATCAGATCGCGGATCGCAGATCGCGCGCCATCGGCGCCCACGAGATAGTCACACCGCAGCACATTGTCCGCACCGGCCGCGCGAACGCGACAAGTCACTCCGTCTTTATCCTGCTCCGCTTCTAGAAACTCATGCTCAAACAATACCTGCACGCTCGGCAGCGACTCCGCCCGTCGGCGTAGCACCTCCTCGACGCGATATTGCGGCACCCATTGCGCGTGCTCGGCATAGAATTCGTTGCGCTCGGGCGCGCAATTGAACGCATTCTCGATCGTCGCCAGCGGAAACCCGCCAAGTCGCGTCACGAATTGAATGTTCGACGGGTAATCGACGCCAAAAGGCGCCATTGCGGCCAGATCTTCGGCGATGCCCCAGCGTCGAAAGTGCTCACGCGTGCGCGTGTGCGTGGTCTTCGCCCGTGGCGCGTATCCGACGCGATCGTTGCGCTCCACAACGATGCACTTGACGCCGCGCGTGCCCAACTCGACCGCGAGCGCCAACCCAGCCGGACCCGCGCCGCAAATCAGAACTTGAGTGCTTATCGCCGCCACGGCTTGCTCCCCTACATTTCAGCTGGCGGCCGGTTGGTCCGGATAACCGCGCTGAAACTCTAATCGGGCCGTGGCGATGCGCCTGGATGGCAAAAAGCAAAGAGCGATGCCGCCAGATTATAGCCCGCCGCCGCCAGTCGTTTGCGCGCTACGCCTGGGGACTGATATTGGCGTATGGCAACGCCCGGCGCGGCAATCCGCGACGAGCCCTTGGCCGGGCATCCGCAGTCTATCGGTGCAACACACCGCAATGGCCAACGCCCGCTTCTGCCCCACTTGAGGCGCCGGCCCACTCCTAGCCCTGTGGTCAACGCCGCCGGCAGGCGCGTCGATTTCTTGGTGGACGCCCTGCGGCCCGACGCTTTCCAGTCAGTCATCGCGCGCAAGCGTGGGGCAAGGGACGTGCGTCAGCGCGGCGCGTGAGCGCTCGCCCTTGCCCCACGCGAGCACGACGGCATCACCGCCCGAGATCAAGCCCGCGCGCCAAGCTCTTCACCAACTCATGCTTGGCCGGCTCCCGCGAAGGTCCGCGTCCCGCCATCGCTTTGAACGCCACCTCATCGCCCGCCTTGATGTCGCTGCCGCGCCCCAAGGGATGCGCCAGAACATCGCGCCCGCGCTCCAGGATCGCCGCCTTGCCGGAGAAGAGCTCCTTCACCTCACGTACGCGCCAAGTCTCACCTTCACGGATCAGATCGCGTGCATCGCCCCGTGTGCGCGTGTCCCCCTCACGCTCCAATTCAGCACGCCGCAATTCCTCGCGGGCGCCAGCGCGGAAATAGAATTTCCCGCTTGGACTGCGCGCGCCCAAACCAGCGCCTTCCAACACTTGCGCCCGCTGCTCCAGCGCCTCTTTAACCTCCGGCGCATCGGGCAGTCGCGGCGCAACACCGCGCGCCTGGCGATCAAGCTCGCGATCCAGCCCTGTCTCCGCACGCACGCGCACCTGCGCGTCGAGCCCATGAAACGATAGACGCTGCACCTCCGCCCGCTTGCCTTCGGGCTCAAAAGCCACCCACGAGCCACGCTGCAGATCGGCGATCTGTTCCATCGACGTGTTAAGCAACAAGCGCCCCTTATTGTGCGTCTCGATCACCAGCACCGCCCGGTCCGGGTTCTCACCGCGCGACCCCAACTCCATCACTTTGCCAGCGACATGCCCCATGCGCGGCTCATAGAGTCGCGCTCGCGCCAATTCGCGCCGCACATCGAGCGGTCGCGACGCTTCTAATCTCTCTTTCCAATCGCGCTCAAACCGCAGGACGTTGCGTCGCACTTCTTTTGCTAGGCCAAGCCGCGCCAATTCCTGCGCACGCGCCTTCATCGCGTTGGCGAACGCTGCATTCCGCTCGCGTCCCAGCCTTTGCACCAACACCTCGCGTTTCTCAGACAATGCCTGCTCAATTGCCCGGTCCAGCCGATTGAAACCCCGCGCCTCCACCTCACGATCGAGCCGCAGCCGCTCGTCCGCGATCGAGCGCTCGCCCAGACGTTCCGTCGCCACATCCCGTGCGGCTTCCCGCAGCCCATGCGCCACATATTCACGCGGCAAAACCAATTCGACGCCGTCGCGACGCACGCCTCGGATAATCACGTGCGCATGCGGATTGTCGGTGTTGTGGTGATCGACCGCCACCCAATCTAGCTGCACACCCAGGTCGCGTTCCATCCGCGCCATCACATCGCGGGTGTAATCTTTGAGATCGCCATCCTGTTCGATCAGCCGCGCCCCGCTCTCTGGCGCCAACATGACCCGGAAGTGACGCTTATCGTTCACCGCCCAATCGCGCAGCCGATCGTGCGCACTGTCCACCTCGTCATCGCAGCGATCGTAGAAGCGTCCCTGCTCGCCCTCACGCGCGGCGCCATCGCGTTCGAGATAGCTCGCATGCGCCAGCAGTTTCCCGCCGCCGCTACCGCCGCCCGCGGCGTGCTTCCGAAAACTGACCTTCACCACCGCGCGCTGACGTGGATCGCTCGCGAGCGGACGCGGTGCTGATCCAGTCGAGCCGCCGCCTCCAAACTTCCTCCCGTGCAGCGCTTTGCTGAGGCGCGCGCCTAGTGCGCCACTCGTGCCGCGTCCAGTCTTGCCGTTGCGCGCAAAGCCGACGCGTCCGCGCAACTCATCCTCAATCGGCAAGCGCAATGCAGCGCGTGCGAGAGATGCAAAGGGCTCGTCTGCCATCGCGAATTCTTCGCTTCATGTCGGCGCGATCAAACTTCTTTGCGCGCCATCCAACTTGCCGAAAGCATAGCAAAACCAACACTCAAAACCAATAAAATTCGCCCTTTATCTTGCTGTAATCGTTTGGTTTTGCGATCATGGGTTTGTTGTACAAGACAAGACTTGACGTGACAAAATATGCGAAGCCGCGATCATGCGCGACAAGATCGATCTGAACGCTCGCACGGACAGAAACTTGTGTTGCGCGATGCGAACGCCTTGTTGCGGAGGCGCGTCACGTGATCTGGTTGACGCATCTGCGCACGATTGTGATCGCATTGAGCGCGTTCACGTTCTGCTGCGACTTGGTCACGCAGATGATGGCGCGCGCTTTGGGCTACGCGGCCGCACTTGGCCCGCCGCTGCTCGATTTAGGGAGTCTTCGTCTCTACGCGCCGTTCTCGTTCTTGAGCTGGAGCGTTGCCTGGGCGTCCGTCGCGCCGGCGCTCGTTGTCCTGTCGCTATTTCTTGCGCTCGTCTGCGCGCTCGCCGCCTATGCGGTGGCGATTGTATTCGCCAAGCTCGAACCGATCGCGTTGGCCGAACGCTCACCGAGGCGCGATTTGGCCTCGTGGCGTGAGTTGGGACATTACGGGATATTGCGGGACGACGGCTTGGCGTTGGGCGCCGTGCATCGTCATGCCTGGGAGAAACACCGAACCATACGCAGTGACCTCCGCGCGTGCGTCTTCCTGGGCCAAACTCAGCACACCGATGATGCGGTCTTAGCTGCACTCGACTCCTGGACCGGGACGCTTGTGCTCGTCGATGCGCGCGGAGGCGCTTCGCAGAGGCTTGGCCGCGAAGGCGTCTTGCGGTTCTCTCCAAGTCGCCGTGATGGCGTTGCCATCAATCCCATGCTCGCAATTCGCGGCGGTCCTTATGCGTGGGGCGACGCACGTCAGCTCGCCGCCGCCCTTTTGGCCGACACCTCCGCCGCGCCTCAAACCGCCGTCGACGCCTTCGCGCTCCTCATGCTCGACCAGCTCCTCTGCGCCCCGCTTGAGGCGCGCACGCTCGCCTGCTTACGCCGGCGGCTGATCGATCCGGCCGCGTTGGTGGGAGAGCTGTGCAGACGTTGGACCGCCGAACCCAAAGCCGACGCCGCGCCGGTGATCTGGGAGATGCTGCGCGTCGCGCGGGCGCAGCGTGTTGAGTCAGACCAGGCGCTCGCCGATTTTGTCCAAATTGATCTAGCGCTCGCCGTCTTTGCCGACGCCAGGCTGGTCAACGCAACCAGCGCACATCATTTCAACTGGACTGACTTCATCTCGGCGCCCACGCCGCAGACGCTGGTGTTGTCCCTAGAAAACATTGGCGAGTCTGGGGCACCGCTCGTTCCCGCCTTATTGGCGCAGCTTGCAACGCATCATTCCTCGGCAAGCGATGCGCTGCCGTTGATACTCGCCATCGAAGCCGACGCCGCGCGGCTCTTGGTGGAGCAGCGGGCCGCGCTGCCGATCGGCCCCAACACAAAAATACTCATTCAAGCGACGGACATCGCCGACGCGGAGCGCTTGCGCGGCACGGGTTGGAGCGAGAGCCCAATTGTCGTCATAGGCCCGCAGACAGACGCGAGCGCACAGGGCGTGAGCCGGCTTGCGGGTCGATGCGTCGTGTTTGAGCCGATGCCCCACGCCATCCCCCGTTGGCGACGCCTGCTGCTTCCGACTTGGGTCAAACAAGAGGTGGACCGCTTGCCCACAACGGCGCTGAAGACGGTGTCGCCCAGTGAAGCGTTGTTGGTCGCACCAAATCAGAAGCCGTTGCGCATGCGCGTCTTCGTGGGTGGCGGCGCGACCAGCTTCAGGGCAGCCGCCGCGCCAGCGCAGCACGATTGGTCCGCGCCCCCCGTCGACAGCGTTCGTCTGCCAGAGCCGCCAGCGGACACCCACTCACCCGTTCTTGCCGGCCCAACGGCGACGAAGCTGCGCCGCGTGCTCACGCGCGCTGTTGCGAAGCCCGCCAATAAGGGGGCGCCCACCAAATGAGCCTCAAACGTCAGCTTACCCTGCATTTGGACGCCGATGTCACGGCTGCAATCCAAGCGGAAGGCAAACGCCGCGGCCTCAATCTCTCGCGCGCCGCCAACGATACGCTCCGACGCGCGCTGATCGACGAGGCAGGCCAAGCGCTCGCCGACACCATCAAGGTGCGCCTCGATCGGCTCGACAAGCGCGATCACGCAAGGGCGCGCGAGCTGGCGCTGCTCAAGGAGATGGTGCTGCTTTTCGTGCGGGTCTGGTTTGAATATGCTGGACCACTCAACGACGATGATCCCAATGCCAGCGCCAATGCCGAGATCAGGTTTCAGGGATTTCTGGAAATGCTCTCAGATTAAACCGGCGCAAAACCTTCCGACGCTGTCGATCGACGTAGTCTCCATGGATGGCGCCTAAGTCGACGGCGATCCGATAAATCGGGGAGATCTCGCCGGCATGCAACCCGGCAACGCTACGTACGCGACTCGGTGCGGAAGGTGAACTCGTCGACTGCAGCGTCAACAGGCCATCTGCCATCGCCATGTGCGGTGGCTTCTAGACCGACGATTATGCCCTCTTCAATCCATACAACAAAATCCCCAAGGTGAGGCAATGATGGATGGGTAACGATGCACGCGGGCGGTCTGCTCCTGATGTCGCCTGGCACCGAAGCCGCCTTCACAACTCCCTTGACCGCGAAGTTGGTGAACCCGCCGACATCACTATAGTCGCGGTCGACTACGTAGAGCGCTGTCACTTGATCACGAAGCGCGGCTCGCCACGGCTCTAGACCAGACAGTGCACAGCGAAGTGCCGCAAGCTCGACTGGGTTGGGTTCGTTCATGCTAAGGAATCCACGCGGAACCAACTCGGAATACACCGTTCACGCTTGTACCCCTCACAACCACGGACGTCCCGCCTACGTCAATCGCTGCGGTTACTACGCCCTGTCGGCCAGCCAAAGACTGCGCGCTCCCGTGAATCGCTGCAAACGCCGACTCTTGGGACCCGTAGCGCCCAACGAGCGGTCCGAGATTGTGGCGTGGCACGAACACATGGCGCAGCTTGTTGGCAAGGTCGCCGTAAATTCGCGTCAGCCAACTGCAATTATGGACCACCGCGCCATCTTCACCCACCAGGAACGTGTGCGGCCCGGAGACGGTGAGATTGTAGGTGTGCTCGACGCGGTCGGTGCGAGCGATGTCGAGGATAAGCAGGCCGCGATCGTCTGCGGTTTCGATGCGTTGATCGGCGGCCAAGTGCTGCGTTTCAACCCAGCCAACGCCTTCGACGTACCAAGGGTGATCGTCGGTGACATGGAAGATTTCCGTTTCACCGTCTGCGTTGCGAACTTCCAACCGCCACAACACTTTCGGTTCAGGGCGGATCAGCGCCGTCACGGTTTCCGTTGTTGTACGACCTGTGTCAGGACTCCAGGCGAGCACCTGATCGCCGACCTCGATTTGCTCGATAGGTCGCAGCCCGGTTGGTGTTGCAACAAGCGTTCCTTGTTCGAAGCATGCACACGCCGCTCTCCCAAATCTTCCCCAGCGTAGCGCGTCATCAAACGGCCCGGGTAGACTGAACCAAAAAGTCATCGCGAAGTCGGGGAACAGCTGGTCAGAAATCTGCGCATCACGCTGTGAAGCGCGATACTGCCGACAAGCCATGTTACACTCGCCGTACACGAGTATTTCGCCGTCCTCCACGGCGTTTGGGTTTGTGAACTCTCCCACGTGAATCTGCGCCGAGGGGCCTGGCCCCCACCAGTCGTTTCTGTGCTCAACGGCAACGACCACGACATCGGGACCATCGGTTACAGGAATGTCCTGCAATCCAAACCGGTCAACCAAGTTGACCGGATCGTTCCACACGTAGGCATAGAGGTTCAAACCACCTTCAAATCCGATGGGATCTACTTGCGCAAATCTCCCGATTGCGGGCGAGTAAGCGCGCGCGCGCATGTGGTAGAGTTGCGCTTCGGGGAGCATCACTGCGCCTGCATACCGAAAACGCGAGCCGCCCGCGCCTGGCGCTGACCAAGCATTGGGAGAACCGTATTCATCGTAGGCATAGATATTGCTCACCGAGCCCGCGCTGTTCGCGCGCGCGACGATCGAGCCCAACGGATCGGCCAAGAACCAACTACGTGAGCTTGTGCTCGCGCCTTCGTACCAGGTCACCGGTTGATCGACGCCGTCGCCGCTTACATACCGGCGCAGCACGTTGCCCGAACTGTCGTACTCAGCGATGATCTCATCGCCGTTGTAGAGAAACCGAGTCGATGCACCTGAGGTGCTGACCTCATACAATCGCCCCGCCGGATCATAGCTCAACGAAAGCGAGCCAGCGCCCGACACGCTGGTTATGCGGTTAAGAACATCATAACCGTAGGTGCGCGATCCATCGCCGGTGAGATTACCGCGGCTGTCGTAGGTGAAACTCGTTCCACCGACGCTCGGATATTGGTTCAAGCCATTGTCGGTATAGGCCGTCGTGCCGGGCCCCGGCGGCGACCAATCCCAGCTCGCATTCGAACCGTCGCGGGTCAGCGATTGCGAGCCCGCATTATAGCTCAGGGTATAGCTCTGATCGTCGCCAGAACCCGCCAGGTCATGCGCGAGCGAGGTCAAACGCGAGGCGCCGTCATAGCCGTAGGCGGTCGCCACGCTGTTGCCGCGCGTGATTCCGGTACGGCGGCCAAGATTGTCGTACGCATAGGTCGCCAGCACGCCTATGCCGGAGGTCGCGCCATTCTCGCGAATGGCGGTCACCGCATTGGTCAGATCGTAATCGTACTCAGCATAAAAGGCGTCTGGCCAGGTGATGCGGGTCTGCCGCGAGGCGGTATCGTATTGATAGGACACTGTGCCCAGCGGGCTTGCTTGCGTGAGATTTCGCGACAGCGCGTCGTAAGTGTAACTCAGCGTCTGCGAGGGTGTCGCTGAACTCAGCAACCGGCCCAGATTGTCGTAAGCGTAATCGACATCAAGACTTGTGCTCGGCGCATCCAGCGTCGTCAGACGATTGAGCGTGTCGTAGTCATAATCGATGGTTTGCCCGTCGCGGCGGCGCGCCTGCGTGACATTCGAAGCCGCGTCATAGCTCCATTGTTCATAGTCACTTGTACTCGTGCCGCCGCCCGTGGCGTTCGGATAGCGCAGCTTCCGCTGCCGATCGAAGCCGTCATATTCAGCGATGGTCACGTTTCCCGCCGCATCGGTGATGGTCGTGGGCAAGCCATTGTTGGTGTAGGTCAGCGCGAGTGTCGTTTGCTGCGATGGCGCGCCATAAGCGCTTTGTACCTGCGTGACACGATTGGCTGCGTCATAGACTTGGCGCGTGATCCGGTCAGGTCCATTGGGTCCCGCGGTGCCAAGCGTACACGCCGACGCGGGCAGAGCCCCGAAGAGTGTCGGGTTCATTCGGATGGCCGCGCATTCTTGGCGGTTGGCGGCGTCATAGCTGAGATCACTGACCGAAAACGTCGTCCCGCTCGCGGTCAAGGTTTGCCGCGTAGGCTGGCCGAGTGCATTGAAGCTGACATTGCCTTGTTGCAGCGAAGCGAACGCGGCCCAATTCGGATCGCTCATGCCATCGACCGTGCCCCGCTCGACCATCGTCGCCCAGCCATTGGCATTGTATGTGACGCGGATGGCCCGATGCTTTAACGAGCCGCCGCCGTCCGGATCGGGACCGACGATGCCGATTTGCTGCCGCACGGAATCATAGCGAAAGCGCGTTGTGTCGGCCGTGCCCGAGAGCGGGCCATCGACGGTCAACAGATTGCCGACCGGATCGTAGGTGTAGGCAATCGTTGCTGTCAGCGAGCCATCGCCCGATCCGGACGAGGTAGAGATTGGCAAGCGATTGTTGGCGACGCCCGTCGATCCGTAATCAATGATCGTTTGCGTTTCATCGGCGCCGCCGGCGCACGACGAGGTCGTCATGCAGGCCGAGACTTCCGTCACGCGCGCAACCGGCGTCGCCGCCTGCACAATCGCGCCGCCGCTATTCTTATACCAGGCGTAGAGCGAGCTATAGCTGTAACGCGTTTGCGGGCGCACATTGGGCCCGCCGCCGTCGGGATCAGGTAGGGTGACGGTCAGCACCCCGCCATGGCTTGAATCGTAGGTATAGTCGGTTTGATTGCCGCGTGGATCCGTCGTGCTGTTGGGCAGGTTGCAGGTCACCTGATTGCTGCAGGTGGAATCATACGACGCTGACGTCACGATGTTCGAAAGGCCCGAACCCGACTTCGCGACCTCGGTGGTTTGGGTGACGTTGCCGCGTCCGTCGTAGGCATAGTCGGTGTAATTGCCTTCGGGCAACGTCACCCGTGTTAGCTGATTGGCGCCATTATAGGTAAAGCTGGTCGTTTGATTGACGCCATTGGTGTCGGAAACAATTGTGCCATTGGCGATGTTGGAAACCACCACGCGCGTATTGGACAATGGATCGGTGGTCGTCGTGGTGCGCTGTCCCGAGGCATCGGAATAGGCATAGGACCACAGATTGCTGCTGCCTCCATACGCAAGCGCGATCACGCGGTTGGTGGACGTATTGTAATTGATGTTGAGAAAATTGACGGTGTTGGTCGGCAAACGAATGGCGCCGACGAAGCCGTCCTCGTCGATAAAATAGCGCGTCGTTTGGTTGAGCGCATCGGTGATGGTCTGCACCAAGCCGCCCGATTCCGTGCCGAACGTCAGACTTGGCCACGTCTGCGTGAACGTGCAGGTGTTAGCGGTCGGATTGCAATAATCTGTCGCATTGTTGAGCGCGGTCGCCTTGACCAGCACCAAGCCGCCAGTGGCCGGATCATTGTTCTGGTACTGGAAATGAAGCTGGTAGCCCAGGTTGTTGGTGACGGATTGAATTCGCTGAACGTTGGCGCTGAGCGTCGTATAGGTGAGCGTCATCACCTCGCCGCTCGGCGCTGTGAGCGTGGTCATTCGCCCTTCATTCGCCTGGGTCGGACTTGTACCTGCCAGCGCCTTGGAGAAGAGCGCGACCGCCCCCAACCTGGTCGTGAACGTATACGTGTTGGTCCCGGAATCGAAGCTGAGCGAGGCGCCCGGCGTGTCCATTGGCGTGAAGACACCGCCCGCCAGAGAAAAGCGCGTCGAGCTGCCCAGCAACGTTACTGTGTAGGTCGTGCCGCTGCTGTTGAGCACGCTTGAGAGATTGTCGCGCCAATTCTGGGCCAATGAATCGTACTGGCGAATGTAGGTCAGGCCACCCGCATCCGGCTGCCCTATTGTGATCGACGGCGTTGGGAAGCGCATTGAGCCATCGACAAGATCGACGCCGTTCGCATCGATCGTCATCCGCACGGGCGGCGGCGGCAAACTTTGCGCTTGAGCGTGGCCCAACACGAGCGGCAAAGCGACCAGCGCAAAAACAATCGCGCGCACAATCCAACGCCGCATTCGCCACTCCCCGTTGACATGCAAGTCAAGACTGCGCTGATGTAAGAGTCAATCTAGGCGCGAATAGATTCATGTGCGCATTGGAGGAACGATGAGGATCGCACGTCGGACTTTGCTCGCGGGCTTCAGCGGCGCATTAGCCGCGCCCTCCGCGCTCGCGCAAGACATCGACTATGTCTACGACGAACTCGGTCGCCTGATCCGTGTGATCTATGACAATGGCGCGACGGTCACATACAGCTACGACGCCGCCGGCAATCGCACGGAAGTCGCACGCACCGCGTCGCCGCCCTCAAGCACCTTCACGGCAACCATCGCCATCACAGGTACGGGTACGATCAATCTGCGCACGCTGGCGAACAGCGCCGGCTATGACGGTGCGCGTCCCGCAAGCGTACTTTTCACTTTGGGCTCGGGCGTCACGTTGATCGGCACGAGCGGCGCGGGACTTGAGACCGGCACGTGGCCGATCACACAATATTATGTCGATCTTGATCTTCAGATTTCGGGCAAAGTCTACGGACGCGGCGGTCAAGGCGCGCAAGGCGCCTCGCCGAGCGCAGCACTTCCTGCGTTGGCAGGCGGAGACGCCATCGCCTGTCAGACGCCAATCGACATCGTCGTCAATGCCGGCGGCGAAGTGAAAGGCGGCGGCGGTGGTGGCGGCGGCGGCGGCGGCTGGTGGAATAACATCACTGAGGCCGAGCTTGGCGGCGGTGGCGGAGGCGGCGGATTCCCTAATGGCGCAGGCGGCAGTGCAGGCGGTTCAACCAATGGCACGCCGCCTAATAACGGCGCTGCGGGCACGGCATCTGGTGGCGGCGCAGGCGGCTCAGGGAACGGCAATTACATGACGCGCTCCGGAGGCGCCGGGGGCAACGGTGGTGGCGCAGGCGCGTCGGGTCTTTCGGGCGGAGGTGCTGCCGGCAATCCTGTTGATCCTTGGATACGCCGCAATCAATCTGCGGGCGCCGCAGGGGGCTATGCCATTCGCAAGAATGGCCACATCGTCAATGTCACCAACAACGGCACGATCGTCGGTACACAGGGCTGAGTTATCCTCGCGCGCGCGATTGGTTTGGCGCAAGCACGCCAAGCCGTTGAAAACACAGGCGCGTGGGTTTGGCAGTTTTTCGCGTAAGTGTTTGAGACGGTTCGGGCGGGGCGGTCTCTCCGGGGTCGCCACTCCATGCCAGCCCTCTCCGCTGGGTTCGTAGAAGCGCCAATCGCGCACCTCATCCCATTGGCGCGCCCGGTAGCGTTGATGCGCGACGAAGCCGCAGCGCGCGGATGCGGCTGCATGTTCGGTGGCGAACACGTGGACGCGGGCTTCGGGGAAATCTTCCAGACCGCCGGCGTGGTCAAAATCGAGATGCGTGAGCAAGATGTGGCGGACATCGTGCGCGCTGAAACCGAGAGCTTCGATCTGGCGGCGCGCGGTTTCGCCTTCGCGCAGGCGCGGATTGATGAGCAACGGCCAGAGCACCGGCAAGCGTGCATGTGGGCGGCGGACGTCTTCCAGGCCGTAACCGGTGTCGACAAGAACCAAGCCCGCGCTTGGCGTTTCGATCAGCAGACAATGGGTCGGCAAATGCCCGAACAGGCCGCGCGAGGCGCCGTCGAAGAGAGCGCCGCCGAGCGGGCAATGCGTGCCGCAATTGAGATGATGGACACGCATTGCCGCCGGCCTCGATCAATCGGCGCCTTCGATCTTTTTGCCTTCGACGAAAGCAAGCAAATCGGGGTTGATGACGTCCGCATGCGTCGCGAGCAGGCCGTGCGGCAGACCCGGATAGGCTTTGAGCACGCCGTTCTTCAACAGCTTCCTCGAAAGCGGCGCTGAATCGTCGTACGGGACGATCTGATCGTCGGTGCCGTGCGCGACGAACGTGGGCACTTCGATCTTTTTCAGATCTTCGGTGAAGTCCGTCTCCGAGAACGCCTTGATGCAATCATAGTGCGCGTTGGCCGCGCCCATCATGCCTTGGCGCCACCAATTGTTGATAAGCCCCTGCGAGACTTTCGCGCCCGGACGGTTGAAGCCATAGAACGGCCCTGTTGGCAGATCGATGAAGAATTGTGCACGATCCACAAGGAACGCAGCGCGCAGGCCATTGAACACGTCGATCGGCAAGCCGCCCGGGTTCTTCTCTGACTTCACCATGATTGGCGGCACGGCGCCGACAAGTACGGCTTTCGCGACACGGCCGGGCCTTGCGCGCGCCACGTAGTGCGCGACTTCGCCGCCGCCGGTGGAGTGGCCGATATGAACAGCGTTCTTAAGATCGAGCGCATCGGCGAGTGCGGCAACATCCGCCGCATACGTATCCATCTCATGGCCGCTGCTGGTTTGCGACGAGCGACCGTGGCCGCGACGATCGTGCGCGATGACGCGATAGCCGCGATGCAGGAAGAACAGCATCTGACTATCCCAATCGTCGGCGCTGAGCGGCCAGCCATGATGGAATACGATCGGCTGCGCGGATTTCGGACCCCAATCCTTATAGAAAATCTCCGTGCCGTCTTGAGTGGTCACGTATGGCATGTTGGCCTCCTTAACCTGCCTCGGATGAGGCGAATTCCCATTGATCCGCACTGGTGCGGACTAGATCGATGATGGCGCCGCGCGCGCGATCGAAATCCGCGCGACCGTTCTTCGCCACACATTCCCCTTCGGCGACGAAGCCATTTGGCGCCGTCACGCGGACTTTGAAGGTGAGATAGGTCACATCGTCGTCGGCGCGCATGGCGTGCCTCCTTTTGGACGCCTCAGTGCATCAGGCCGCTTTCGCGAAATCGCCGGCGCGTTGGTTCTTCTCAGCCCAGGCGAGCGCGAAATCGGCCACCTCTTCCCAGCCTGGCTCCAAGCAGGTGTAGTGCGAGCGATCTTCGAGGATCTTCAGTTCGGTGAGCGAAGCGGCGTGCTTTTGCTTCTTGAAGATCGCTTCCGTCATGCTCGCCGGGGCGATCAGATCCTTACCGCCGCCGATCAGCAGCATCGGCGCGCGAATTTTGCTGTCCCAATCGATCGGCCCTGCGCCGCCCGAGGTGACGCCGTCCCAATAGACTTTGCCGGCCGTCGGCACGATGTAGCGCTCAAAATGCGCATCGACTTGATCGCGCGGCAGACCGTTGGCGAAACGCGCGCCGAAGAAGTCCTTCGACATCGAGACGACCTTCGCGCCACTGAACGGATCGCTGAGCACCGGCAGCGCCGAGAGCAAGCCGTCGAGCGGAATGCCCACGCCTGGCGTCGGCGCTGGGTCAATCGCAACAGCCGCAACACCGAGACCGCGATCGGCCAGATGCTGCACGAACACGCCGCCGGCCGAGTGGCCGATCAGGATCGGCGCTTCAGGCAGCGCGCGGATCAGGTTTTCGTAATGATCGACGATTTCCTTCGGGCCGAAATGCGTGAGCGCTTTGTTTGGGTGCGCCTTCAATTCGACAGGATCGCCTTCATCACCGGGCCAATCGGGCGCCAGAACTGTATAGCCCTTCGCTTCGTAGCGCGCTTTCCAAAGTTCCCAGCTCTTCGAGTTTAGCCAGGCGCCGTGGACGAGTAAGATGGTCTTGGTCATGGGATGCTCTCCGCTTCAATTCGTTGAAGAGAAGATGCGCCCAGCCTCGGCGGTTCGCCATTCTACCTACGGCTAACGCTCTAATACACTCGTATATGCGCGTTCAATGCGCGGCGG
This sequence comes from Vitreimonas sp., assembly GCF_036392335.1. Classification (NCBI taxonomy): domain Bacteria; kingdom Pseudomonadati; phylum Pseudomonadota; class Alphaproteobacteria; order Hyphomonadales; family Hyphomonadaceae; genus Vitreimonas; species Vitreimonas sp. Next base: position 16,558 of record NZ_DASVYD010000071.1, on the reverse strand, counting down.
GCAGCGTGAACGCGAACACGGCGCCGCCGCTTTCAGCATTGCGCGCACTGATCGCGCCGCCATAGGTCTCAACGATCGAACGGCAGATCGGCAGCCCCATGCCCATGCCGTTGCTTTTGGTCGTGAAAAAACGTTCGAACAGACGCGACTGATGCACGGCGTCGATGCCTGGGCCTGAATCTTCAACGGCGACATGAACGCGGCCGTCACTAAAGCTTGTACGAAGGGTCACGCGGCGTTGATGAGTCGGCGTTTGCGCCATGGCCTGCACCGCGTTGACCGCAAGATTGACGACGACTTGCTGCAATTGCGTCCGGTCAGCCAGAACCAGCGGCAAACCTTTGCCCAGGTCGAGCTTAAGCGTAACACTTTGGCCTTGCAGTTCGTGCGCCAAGAATTGCATCGCCTCCTCGACGACGCCGTTGATCGCCAGGCGCGCGGGTTCCGGGGCGCGATGGTCGGCCATGGCGCGGACGCGGGAGATAATGTCGGCGGCGCGTTGGGCGTCGGCGATGATGCGTTGGGTGAGCGCGCGGACCTCCGCCACGTCTGGTTCGGCCCGATTCAGCCAGCGCAGGCCGGCGGATGCGTTCGTGGCGATGGCGGCGAGCGGCTGATTGACCTCGTGCGCGATGGAGGCCGTGAGTTCGCCCAACATGGAGACACGCGCAGCGTGGGCGAATTCGGCTTGCACTTGGCGCAGCATGGCTTGAGCCCGCACTCGCTCGGAAATATCGATCACGCCGATCAGGAGCTTGCCGTTGGCGACGGTCTCGGGGGCGAAGCAGGCTGTGAAGAGCGCGTCGAAGATTTCACCGTTGAGTTTGCGGAGCTTGGTTTCAGTGGCGTAGCTCGGCTTGCCTGAAACGGCTGCGAGCACGCTGGCTGCGTACACCTGATTGCTCTCTTCCGGCCAATAGACGTCGAGCGTTTGAAACAGTTCGGCTTTATCGCCATTGCCGAACAGCGCCACGGTCTGATCGTTCACGTCGATTACGCGGGTGACGTGCATCATTTGGCGGACGAAGGCGGGATTGTCGGCGAAGTAGGCGGCGAAATCGATGACGCCCTGCTTGCGCAATTCACGCAACATGCCGCCGACGGGCGTGAAGTCGAGTTCCCAGAAGGAGGCGGCCATCGCCTGGAAGAGATTGCGATAGCGATACTCGCTTTCGCGCAACGCCTCTTCGGCGCTCAGTGTCGGTTGGTCGCCCCCACTCATCCGAGTCCCGTACCCCAACGCCCCCTATTTCGCCAGCGCGCGCTCCAAGCAATCGATCAGAGCTTCGGCGGCAAAGGGCTTCTTCAATACGCAGAGCGCACCGCTGGCGAAGGCGCGCTCTTGCAGACCCGGCTCTGACCGCGCGGTGATCATGATAACGGGCGCGGCGCAGCCGTCAGCCGTGAGCCGCTCCTTCAGTTCGATCCCGGAGAGGCCGGGCATTTGGATGTCGGTGACGATGGCGGCGCTGGCGTTTGCCTGGTCGGCCGCCAAGAAATCCTCGGCATTGGCGAAGCCGCTGGCGCGATAGCCGAGCGAACGCACCAAGCCAACCAGGGCGGCGCGCAAGGATTCATCGTCGTCGATGATGGAGATCAGGGTGCTTTCAGCCACGCTCGGAATGTCGGCCTAGGCGGGATGTGATGAAATCATACGCAAGTATGAAAGTGCAGCCTATGGGTCAGGCGCCGAGTTCCGGACGGACATCCAGGGCTTCGGCCATGCGGACGAGGTCGGCCAAGGTTTTCGCGCCCATTTTCCGCATCGCCGCGCCCCGGTGGATTTTGACCGTGATCTCGCTAAGCGAGAGATCGCCCGCCACTTGTTTGTTCATTTTGCCGGCGGCGACCAGGGCCATCACCTGGCGTTCGCGCGGTGAAAGCGTGGCATAGGCGGCCTTGAGGCTATCGAGTTTGCCGCCTTCAGCGCGCTGGGCACGGTCCCTCTCCAGCGCCGCCGCGACAGCGTCGAGCATTTCTTGATCGCGGAAGGGCTTGGCGAGGAAATCGACGGCGCCCGCCTTCATGGCGCGCACGCTCATGGGAATGTCGCCGTGTCCCGTCATGAACACGACAGGCAGGCGCACGCCCAGCTCTTCGAGTTTTTGTTGGAACTCGAGCCCGCTCATGCCGGGCATGCGGACGTCAAGCACGAGGCAGCCCGGCGCGTCCGGCAGCGGCGCATCCATGAACGCCGCGACAGAATCATAAAGGCGCGTCGCCTGCCCGGTCGAGCGAAACAGGCTATCGAGCGCGCCACGCAAAGAGGCGTCGTCATCAATAATGTGCACGATCGGCGCGTCTGCCATCGTCAATTACCTACGCCCCTTCAGATGTGGGCCAAACTATACCATGATATGATTTCCACCAAAGCGTGGACACAAGACTATCGCGCGGGAGACCGATCATGGTGGCCGAACCAGTCCTCACGCCGACGCGCGAACAATTGATCCACGCGCTCTATGAGGCGGCGGAACTCGAGCACAATTTGATGTGCACCTATCTCTACGCCGCTTTCAGCTTGAAGGACGGCGAGAGCGAGGGCCTGAGCGCAGAAGAAGCCGAGGCCGTAAAACGCTGGCGGCGCGCAATCCTCGATGTGGCGATCGACGAAATGGGCCATCTGACGGCGGTGTGGAACATCACGGCCGCCCTTGGCGGGCAGCCGGCGTTTGGGCGCGATAATTTCCCGCTTGATCCGGGCGGCTTACCCGGCAGGGTCGTGGTGAAACTCGCGCCCTTCAACATGGATGTTTTGCAGCATTTCATCCATCTTGAACGGCCGGAAGGCTCGGACGAACCGGATGGCGCGGGCTTCCAACATTTTTCGTTCAAGCGCGGCGCTGTGAAGCCCAGGCTGACGCCGATGGCCATCGATTACGACACCGTGGGCCAATTCTATCAGACGATGGAATTCGCGCTCAAGTACATGACCGACAAGTTCGGCGAGAAGGATTTGTTCTGCGGCGATCCGGGCTTGCAGCTTTCGCCGAACGAAATTGATTTGCGCGGCGCCAAGCCTGTGCTGTGCTCGAAGACGGCAATCGCGGCGTGCGCGGCGATTATCACCGAAGGCGAAGGCGCCAGCGAAGAAAGCCAGAACTCGCACTATTGCCGCTTCCGCAACATTCGCGATGAGTACCAGGCGCTGCTGGCGAAGAATCCGGATTTCGTACCGGCGCATCCGGCCGCGACCAATCCGGTGCTGCGTCGTCCGCCGATCGCGGAAGGTCGCGTCTGGTTAGAAGACGAAGCGGCGACCGCAATCGTCGATGTGGCGAATGCAGCGTATCAGACAATGCTGCGGCTGATTGCGTATTCCTATTCGGTGCACGGGCCGAGTCCGGAGAAGAACCTCGCCGTCGATCTGGGCATCGACCTGATGAAGGCGATGACGCTGCTGGGCGAAAGCGCTGCGCGGCGGCCGGCTGGGCCATCCAATCCGGGCTGCAATGCGGGCATGTCGTTCACGGCGCTGCGGGATTCCGCGCCCTTCACGCAAGGCGCCAGCGCGCGGCGGTTTTTTGCTGAACGCATGAATGAGTTGTCACGCTATGCGGCGCGTTTGGATCAGAGCGATATGCGCGTGGCGCGCGCGGCGGGCTTGATCAAGGCGCTCGCTTTGCGGGCGCAACGGTTTACCGCGATGACGACAGCGCCAGCCGTGACGACTGACGCCGCGTCTCCGGCCTTGGCCAAGCCTGCCCCGCCCTCAGCAATGGTCGATGGCGCGGAGGTGGTCGATGGCGAAGCGGTGCAGATCATCTATCATGGCAAGCTTTGCATTCACTCGCGCTTCTGCGTGACCGGCGCGCCGAAAGTGTTCTTGGCGAACGTGCAAGGGCCGTGGATTCATCCCGACGACATGGACGCCGAAGAATTGATGGCGGTGTCGCGCGAATGCCCATCCGGCGCGATCCAGTATCGACGCAAGGATGGCGGGCGCGAGGAACAACCGCCGCCGGTGAATCTGATCTCGGTGCGCGAGGCAGGCCCCTACGCGTTTCGTGGTGATCTCAGCATTGATGGTAAGCCGTTCGGTTATCGCGCCACGCTCTGCCGCTGTGGCGCCTCGAAGAACAAACCATTCTGCGACGGCTCGCATCATGACGTGCATTTCGATGCGAGCGGTGAACCGCCAACGGGCGACAAGACCGACATGCTCGCCGTGCGAGATGGGCCGCTTGAAGTCACGCCGCAACTCGATGGTCCGCTGATGGTGCGCGGCAATATGGAGATTATCTCCGGCACCGGCCGCATGGTGGCGCGCCGCCAAGCCGCAAGACTCTGCCGCTGCGGCCATTCCAACACAAAACCCTATTGCGACGGCACCCACGCGAAGGTGGGGTTTCGATCGACTTAGGCCAGGCTCCTTGCGCAGTCCAAGACGTCCAGCCACGGCGGGCCTCATAACGACGCTCGTTATGTCCGCTCAGCTGGTTCTCTTGCCAAGCCAAATGTCTCTTCCTGCCCCGATTGAGATGGCAACCCCTGATTGAATGTCCGCTTGCGTTGATTTCGCAACGGAGCGGAATGGCTCACCTCGCGCACGCGCCAAGTCTCGCCTTCGCGGATCAGATCGCGCGCATCGCGCCGTGTGCGCGTATCTCCCCCTCGCTCCAGCTCCGCACGTCGCAGCTCCGCGCGGGCGCAAGCGTGGAAATAGAACTTCCCACTCGGACTACGCGCGCCAAGGCCCCGCCACGCGTCGACGATTGCGTTGTCAACCAGACCAGCCCATTGAGCGCGCTTCAGATTCAGGCGCTGGAAACGTTCTGTGATCCAGCGCTCAATCGCGATGGCCGCCACGCCCAACGTTCGACGGCGGCGGCCACGTGTGGACTCGCGCGACGCATAACCGCAGTCTATGACCTTGATAGATTTTAGGTCTTGTCGGACCCGTTTCGTCTTCCTCAAAATCTCGTCGACGCAGATTTGGGGGATGGAAGATGGCCGGACTTCTCGCGCATTCGCGTGTGCTGGCGCTTACTTGCGTAGTGTGGGCCGCGCCCCATCTGGTCGCGCCCTCGCACGCACAGACGCCAATCTGCGCCACGGCCACCGCCTCCATCTCTGTGGACTTCCCGACGGGCGGGCGGCACGGCTGCAGAATTGAGGACGAGCGCAACATAACGCTCACTGTACCGCCTGAGGGGCGGCCCATAAATTCAAGCCCTTGGTATGCCTTCCGCATCGACGCAAGCGCCCGCACACGCCTTAATGTGACGCTCGACTATGATTACACCGAGCATCGCTATCCGCCGCACTTCACGCGCGACGGCGTCACTTGGCGGCCCATTGCTCCATCGGACGTTCTTATTGACGACGCCAACCACCGCGCGACGCTTCGACTCCACTTGGCGCCCGGAACTACCTTTATCGCCGGTCAACCCATACTCACCACCGGCGCCATGCATGACTGGGTCAGAACTCAGGTCGCTGGAGAAGGTTTTGAAACGATCGAATATGGCCGCTCCATCGATGGAGCGCCGCTTGTCGCTTATGCCGGCGGCGACGGCCCGGAATTGGTTGTCGCGATAACCCGCCAGCACCCGCCAGAAACTACGGGCGCCGCAGCGTTTCGCGCGTTCGTCGCGCGGATTATGTCGGATAATGAACAAGCGCGCGCTTTCCGCGCGAGCCACCGCATACTGCTTTTCCCTGCGCCGAATCCAGACGGCGTCGCGCGGGGGCATTGGCGCTGGAATAACGGCGGGCTCGATCTCAACCGAGATTGGCAGCGGCTGACGCAGCCGGAAACGCAAGGCATGACCAGCCTCATCCTGCGAGAGGCCGAGAATCGCGCCACGGTCGCCTTTCTGGATTTCCACTCCACGGGCCGCAACGTGATCTACGCGCCGCCGCTCGATAGTCCCTCGCCGACCATCTCCTTCCTGCCGTTCCTGCGCCAACAGCTCGACGCCGGCATGCGCACGCCGCCGGCCTGGAGCTACAATCACACGCCGGAGACCGGCAATTCCAAGGGATGGGCCCTAGAAACACTGGCCGCACCCGGCATCACCGTAGAGCTTGACGACATCGCGAACGCGGAGACAACGCAGCGCGTCGGCGAGATCGTCGCTGACGCGCTGATGCAGTACCAGGCCGCGAACTAGTTGAGCTTGGTCGCGAACAGCTGGGACATGTCCTTGAAGCTCTTGAACTCAAGAGCCGCCCCAGCCGGTTCGTACAAGAAGAATGTGCCCTGCTCGCCCACTTCGCCCTGGAAGCGGACATAGGGCTCGATCACGAATTCAACGCCCTTGGATCGAAGACGCTCAGCGAGCTTCTCCCAATTTTCCCAATCGAGCACGACACCGAAATGGAACGTCGGCACCTTCTTGCCATCGACCGGATTGGTCGAGGCCTTCTTCGCGCTGGCGTCGAGATGCGCCGTGATCTGGTGACCGAAGAAATCAAAATCCACCCACTTGTCACACTCCCGCCCAACGCCCACGCCGAGAACATCGACAAAGAATGCGCGCGTCGCCGCCAAGTCCGAAGTCGGAAATGCCATATGGAAGGGTTGCATCTTTCTCTCCTGCACAAGCGTTAGATGTCTTTGGCGCTCTTATACTCGGCGACGTCGATCTCTTTCTCGGATCGCGCCACCACCGTCGCAATAGCGAGGTCGCAAGTAACGTTGGGCACTGTGCGGATCATGTCGAGCGGCCGATCAAATGGCAGAATGAAGCCAACGATCAGCGCGGTCTGCTCAGGCGATACGCCAATGCTGGAGAGCACCGCCGCCAATACGAATAGGGATCCAGACGGCACTGGCGCCACGCCCATTGCGACAATCGTCGTCGTACCAGCAATCAACAGATAATCCGCCATCGACAAATCAATGCCGAAGGCTTGCGTCGCAAACAGGGTTAGCATCGCGATGTACATCGCGGTGCCGTCCATGCCGATCGTCGCGCCAAGCGGCAGCACCGTGGAGGCAATCGACGGTTTGATGCCAAGATTTTCCTCGGCGACGCGGATCGCCACCGGCAACGTCGCCGAGCTTGAGGAGGTGGAGAACCCGACCATGATCGCGTCCGCGACGCCGCGATAGAAGGGCAGAAGCGGCAGCCAAGCCAGCACGCGCACCAGCGTCCCATGTGTTACGAGCGTCTGCAGCACCGCGCCGACCAGCACGCAAAGGCCCAATTGCAGCACGCTGACGAACGCCTCGAAACCCTTCGTGCCGATCACGACCGCAATCAGCGCGAAAACGCCGAAGGGAGCCGTCTCCATAATGAAGCCGACGATCTTCAGCAGGACTTCCGACGCCGATGCGAGCACCTTGGCGACGGGCTGTCCGTCTTCGCCGGCCGCAAGCACGCCCGCGCCGAACAGCACGGCGAAGAAGATCACGGCGAGCGTCTCGCCGTCCGCCAGGGCGCGGATCGGGTTGAGCGGAATGATGCTCATCAAGATTTCGCCGGGCGGGCGTGGCTCAGCCACCGCTTGCGGGACGATCCCGTCCAAACTGACGCCGGCTCCGGGCTGCAACCATGTGGCCACGCCGAGGCCGATACAGACCGCGACAAAAGTGGTCGCGACATAGAGTGCAATGGTCTTAACGCCCACGCCGCCAAGGCGGCGCACGTCGCCCATGGCCGCAACACCAGCCGCAATGATGATGAACACCAACGGCGCGACCAACATGCGGATGAGCCGAACGAACAAGTCGCCGATCCAACGGATGCTCTCGGCGCCCGGCCCCCAAAACGCCCCCGCCACTGCCCCCAGCACCAAAGCGAATAGAATTCGTTGCCACAGCGGCACGCCAAACCAAAGCTTCAAAACAGCTCTCATCCGCATGTACCTTCTGTCGGCTGTTTGAAGATCGCCTCGCCCGCCAACGCTTCGGTGGGCGCGCCATCGGCTAGAGCGACGACGCCATTGACCACAACGAAGCGCATGCCGGTCGACAATTCCTCTGGATTTACGTAGTCGGCGCGCGCGGCGAACGCCTCAGCGTCGAAGACAGCGATGTCGGCGTAGTAACCCTCGCGCAGATAACCGCGACCGGCGAGGCCAAGAATATCAGCCGTAAGTCCGGCGCCGCGATGTACGAACTCACCCACGCTGATCACATTCTGCTCGCGCACGTACCGCTGGAATTTCCGGGCAAAGCTCCCAACTCGGCGTGGATGGCCCACCGTGCCATCGGAGCTGGTCACCACCCAGGGCAGCACCATGAATGCGCCAATTTCCGCCTCGCTCATATTGAACGACGCAAGCCGCGCATCACCGTCGGCGGCAATGCGGCGCGCCAGTTCTTCGGGAGCCAGCTCAGCGCGCTCCGCCGCTTGCTCAAGGGTCAAGCCACGATAATGCCCGGTGAGGATAAGCAGCGTCTCGGCGCCGCCGCGTCCGCGAATGCGCGACGCGATCTCCCCATGCAGCCGATCGCGCAACCTTGGATCGGACAAACGCCGGCGCATGGCCTCATCACCGCCGTCTTGGGTCCAGCGCGGGATCAACGCATTGCCGACGCGGGTGCCGGACGCCGTCCAGGGGTACTGATCCGCGGTGACGCGCCGCCCCGCGGCGCGCTCCGCCTCAATCAGCGCGATCATTTCCTCCGCCCGTCCGCTCGCCTCGCGGCCAAGCGCCTTGATGTGGGCGATATGCACCGGCGCGTCGGCTTCTCGACCGATACGCAACGCTTCGCGCAGGGCGTCAATGTTGCCGGCGCCTTCGCTGCGTATGTGGCTTTCGTAGAGACCACCGCGCGCGCCCGCCTCGCGCGCCAACGCGATCACCTCATCGGTCTCGGCGAAGCTCTGCGGCGCGTAGTAGAGACCCGTGGATAGGCCAAGCGCGCCCTCGCACATGGCTTGCGCCACGAGCGAGCGCATTCGATCCAACTCCGACCGACTTGGCGCACGATCATCCTCACCGACGACGGCTTCGCGTACGCTGCCAAAGCCGACGAAGCCCGCGACGTTGACTCCAACGCCAGCGCTCTCGTAGCCCTCTAATCGCCGACGAATTTCAATTGGACCGTCTCCGTCGTTGCCAATGACGATCGTTGTGACGCCTTGCGTGATCTGGTGCAGCATTGCGCGCCGGTCGCGATCTTGGGCCCCCAGGTCGCTCCCCGCGTGCGTATGCGGATCGATGAAGCCAGGCGCAACGATCAGCCCGGAGGCATCGATCGTCCGCACTGCGTTCAAGTCACTGGTATCTCCGATGCGAACGATGCGATCACCGCGCACCGCGACATTTGCGAGACGTCCCTCGCCGGCGGCGCCGTCAAAGACGCTTCCACCGGCGATGATGAGATCCACGCGCTCGTCCGCGGCGGCCGTTCCGGTCGCAACCGCCACCAGCCCCGCCACCAGCATCGACTTCCAGATCATGCGCCCTCCCACACCTGATCCTCGGCGCCACTCAGAAGCGCTTGTTGAGCGACAGATACCAAGTGCGTCCACGCGGAGAATGCAGGTCGCCAATGAAACCGTACTCGCTGTCGGCCAGTGGCGGCGTCTCGTCGGTGAAATTGCGGGCGCCGACGCGAATACGCAGATCGTCAACAGCCTGCCCTGGCGCATCGAATGTGTATTGCAGATACAAATTGTGCGTCTGGTAGCTGTCGACGCGCCACAGCGTGCCGTCCGCCAGCGAAGCGCTCGTATCATTTACGCCGCTGACATAGGACATGTAATAGCCGGCGCCGACATTGCCATTGCGCCAGGTTACGGTGGCGGTGCTGCGCCATTTCGGGCGGCCATTTTGCTCGACTAGGCTTTCGGCGCCTGGAACCGAAATGGTGTCGTCGATCGTGCCGTCCGCCTGGCCATCGAGCAAAGCTTGCTGCTCTGGACCAGGCGATTGGTAGAAGCTCAGCAACCGCGCGAAATTGAGTTTCACGTCGAAATCGCCAAGGGGCGTATCGTCGATCTCATAATAGATGCCGATGTCCACGCCGTCGGCCTCGCGCGGATTCAAGTTGCGATAATTGTCGATGACCTGAATGACTTCACCGACAGGCGCGATGCCAGTGCCATCGAACAGCGCAATATCCTCGGCGGTTGGGTCCGCGCGCAGCACATTCTCATTGTAGCTCCCCTGCACGCGCAGCAGGTAGTCGAGGGTCAACGCGTTAGCGTCGCCGAGGAGGCCGATCACGTCGGTCTGCTCGATGCGCCAGTAATCGGCGGTGATGGTGAGCTCACCCCATTGTGGCAGCCAACCTGGCGGCGAGAAGACAAAGCCGGCGGTGAAATTCTCGGATTCCTCCGGCTGCAGATCCTCACTCCCGGATCGATTGCTTTGCACGGAAACGCCTGCGGTGTTGCAGTCGTCAAAATTGGTGATATTGCCCTGACGCAGCTCCGCCTCGCAGCGGATCCAGTCAGTGCGGCCGTTGCTACGCAGGATGCCGCGCTCGAATTGCTGCGGCAGATTTGGCGCACGGAAGCCCTCCGACCAGGAGGAGCGCACTTGCAGCCAGTCCGTCGGATACCAGGAGAGCGCAAACTTCGGCTTCGCCACGCTGCCAAACAGCGAGTAATTCTCGTAACGGAGCGCCAGCTGCGCGTCGATGGAGCGGGCGAAGGGGATGTTCATCTCCGGCGACACGAGCGGCACCGCGAGCTCCAGGAACGCGGATTCCACATTGCGCGAGCCGCTCGTATCGGGCGTCGGGCTCGCACCCATCACATCCGATCCCGTCTCCACGCCGCGCACGTCCGTGAATGTGATCGTGCCATCCAGCCGATCGTCGCGGTTATCCTCGTAGGTTTCGCGGCGCAGCTCCACACCGGCCGCGATGCCGATATCCCCCGCCCAGTTCGTGAACAGATCTGGCCGTGAGATACGGAAATCCCACATCGCCAGCGATGTGTAACTGTCGCGCCGCACCGGCACGATGAAGCTGTCGATCACTTCCTGCGCGTTCTCAGACCCCCAACCCGAACCCGGATTGGCGGGATCGCCGCCGACGAACGGATTGTAGGCATCTGGCGTGGAGCGCAGCAGCGCGTCTTGGAACAGCGTCAAGCTCGGTTGATACATTGTGTCATGGGTGTCCGCGCGCGAGTACACATACGCGGTCTCCCAGTCCCAACCCCAATGATCACCGCGAAAGCCGCTTAGGAGACGATAGACGCGTTGATCGACGTCCACGCGCAGTGGGCCCGCGTCGGCCGGTCGATAATCCTGCAGCTCAAACGCCACGCCAGCGGCGTCCACATTGACGCCCGCCATGCGGCCGGGCCCGGTGCCGAAAGGATTGTAATAATTGTCAGCGCCCACCACGAGCAATTGCGTGCTGAGGTTGGTCTCCTGCTCGCGATAGCTGGTGAAGTCCGAAAAGTAGAACCCGCCTTCGGCGAAGAACTCTATGTTGCCGAAATCGTGGTTGAGATAGGCGAAGAGATTGGCGCGCTCTGTCTCACCGTGCAGTGTGCTGACTGCGTTGGAATTGTAGCGCAGGTTTTCATCTTCGCTGATCGTTGAGAGCACGCTGTTGTCGAAGCACCGACCATTGGCGACAACGACGATACAGCCGGGATTGGTGTCGGGCTGCACGTGGAACGTAGCCGCGCCCGAGCTCGTTGACGAAACCGCGACGCCGTTGATGCGCAGAATCGACGTTGACGGCGCGAAGGTCACCGGATTGAGGCGGCGGAATTCACCCCATGTGGTGTCCAGGCTGTTATTGCGAAAGTCGGTATCGCCCTCCCACGCCGTACCGACGAGGCGATCGCGGAGGTCTGAATCGGCGGTGTAGCCAAACTCGCGCGCATAGAGCGGATCGCGGAATGTCGATGAGCCAAACAGCGAAAGATTGGTGCGCCCACCATTAAAGTCGCGCCCCCACTCGAAGCTCGTGTCGAATTGCTGCTGATCAGCGCTCTCCGTTTGCACCGCCTCGAAATTGACGCGGAAGCCTTCAAAATTGTCGCGCAGCACCGTGTTGACGACGCCAGCCACGGCATCGGTGCCGTAGATTGCCGCGGCGCCGTCGCGCAATACTTCGACGCGGCGCACGCCGGCAACCGGGATGGTATTGGTGTTGACGGTGGCGACGGGCACCAGATTCTCTGTTTGGATCGCAGGGTGCAAGGTCATGCGGCGACCGTTGATCAGCATCAGCGTGTTGCCGGTGCCGAGCGCGCGCAAATTGATCGAGGCAGTGTCGCCACGCGCGTCGTTGATGCCGCCGCTCAAGCGCGCTTCGTTGAAGGTAACGTCGCCAGCTTGGGGGATGGTGCGGAAGAGATCGTCGCCGCTCGTGGGCGCGGAGGCCTGAATGTCCTCTTCGCCGATCACAGTGACCGGAAGCGCATCGTCAATGCGCGCACCCCGGATCTGGGTTCCGACGACGACGATGTCTTCCTCGCCCGCCGTCGGATCGGCGCCAGCTTCCTCGTCTTGAGCGTACGCCAACGGCGCAAGTAGGAAGGACGCCCCCACCAAGAGCACTGAACGCAGTGTCGCCTTGCCGCGCTTACCAGCTTTCGTCATTACCCCGACCCCCATATTTCCATGTCGCTGTACTCGCGACGCTTGTCTGCTTAACTCCAACACTAGCGCGGCGCTTCCGCGTGTAGTTTTTATTCAAGCGCCTATAGCTTGCGGCTATGGCCGCGCGGCGTGCATTCCCCATCCGTGCGAAGGCGGCGTGAGCCATCCATCGCTAAAAACAAGGCGATTCTCGCGATCTTGCGCCAGCCACCAAGGGCCATCGAGGTCGACGAAATTCGCGTCTCGCGCGACATGCAGCGCTGGCGTCATGGCCAGAGAGGTGCCGATCATGCAGCCAACCATCAGCGTCATGCCCATCGCGGAGGCAGCTTCGCGCAGCGCAAGTGCTTCGGTTAGCCCCCCGGTCTTGTCGAGTTTGATATTCACCGCCTGATAGCGGCCCGCCAGCTTCTTCAAGTCAGCGCGCACATGGACGGCTTCGTCGGCGCAAATCGGTACGAGTGGTTTCAGGCGTTCGAGCGCCCGATCCTCCTCCGCCGGGATGGGTTGCTCAAGCAACGCCACCTCCAAGGCACACATTTCGGCTTGCCACACCTCTAGTTGCGCCACCGACCAACTCTCATTCGGATCAACGATCAAGCGTGCGAGCGGCGCTGCTTCGCGCACGGCGCGGACAGCAGCGACGGGATCATTCGCGTCAACCTTCACCTTGATCAGCGGGCAGCCGCTCAGGGAGTTTGCCGCTTCGCCCATGACGCTCGGCGCGTCGAGCGAGATGGTCACAGCAGTCACCATGCGACGCGGCTCAGGTGCGCCAATCATCTCGGCCACCGTGCGGCCGCACAGTTTGGCTTCAATATCCCACAAAGCGCAGTCCAGCGCATTGCGGGCGGCGCCTGCCGGCAACAAGACCTGCAATGCCTCTCGACTTGCACCCGCTTCGATCGCGGCGCGTACGCCCTCGATCTGAGTGAGCACGCTGTCGGTCGTTTCACCATAGCGGCCATAGGGCGTCGCTTCGCCCATCCCGACCGCGCCATCAGCGGCAATCTCAACGGTCACCACGTCCGCCTGCGTTTTCACACCTCGCGAAATGCGAAAAGGCCGACTTAGCGGCCAGCGCTCGCCGCGCGCCGTGAGCTTGCGAAGCATTCGAGCATCCGATCCACGATGAGAGAAACGCCATGGGCGACGGGGTCTTGGACTGGGAGCCCGGTTCTGTCGGACGTCTCCGCACAGAGCCGATCGGCGGCGGCGCGCGGCAGACCTGACGTGTTGAACGCCACACCGACGACGACGACATTTGGGTTGGTGAGTCGCGCCGCTTCGAGGTTCACCCGGATCGTGTCCTCAAGGCTCGGCAACACACGGCCTGGCAAACCGCGCATGTGCGCGCGCCCAGGTTCATCACAAATCACCAGCGCATCCGGCTGGGCCCCATGCAGCAATCCGAGCGACACGCCCGCGTAAGACGGATGATAGAGCGAGCCCTGGCCTTCGATGATGTCCCATCCCCCATCGCTGCGGGCCGGCGACAATTGCTCGACGGAGCCGGAGATAAAATCGGCCACTACCGCATCCACCGGAACGCCCGCGCCGTCGATCATGATCCCGGTCTGCCCGGTTGCACGGAAGTCACAGCGCACGTTGCGTCCCTTGAGCTCACGTTCGAGCGCGAGGCTTGTGTACATCTTGCCGACCGAGCAATCGGTGCCCACCGTCAACAGGCGATAGCCAGCGCGCTTCTCGCCATTGCCGACCGGCAGGTTCGGCGCCGGATCGCGCACGTCATAGAGCTTGCGGCCATGGCGCGCCGCCGCTTGAGCGATATCCTTGTTGTCGCGGAGGCGCTGATGCAGGCCCGACGCGACGTCCAGACCTGCGGCGATCGCGGCGAGCACCTCGGCGACGTCGCCTTCCGTCATCACGCCGCCGCGATTGGCCACGCCGATGAGCATGGTGCGTGCGCCGCGGGCGACCGCTTCGCCATAGCTCAGATTGGCGAGCCCCAGGCTCTGCGCATCCGCGCTGAGGCGACGCTCGCCCACGCATTTTTCCGGCCGCCAATGCGCCACACCGCGCGCGGTTTTAATCGACAGCGGATCCTGGCTCGAACCGAGATAAAGGAGATAGGGCGCAGGGATCACGTCGAAGCCTTTCCACACTGGACTGACTTCAATTGGCGCTATCCGCGCTCACACAGCAATTTCCGATACCTCGGCTGGACATAACCGCAGGCTATGCGGGCGCGACCTAATCGCCCGCCAAGGTGCGCTCCAATTCCTTGCGCAACTCGGAGATGAATTTCGTCGCCAACTGCGATAGCGGCCTATCCTCCAGGTGCACGGCCATGACGTCGAAACGCACGGGGGGATCGAGCTTGCGAAACTCAAGCCGATCATCCGCATAAGCACGTGCGGTCAGCTCATCGAGTATCGCCACGCCCGCACCCTCCCGCACAAGAGCGGCCGCGACAAAGAAGGTGTGCGCCGACACGACCTCCCGGACCTCGCCGCCCAATTTGGCATGGGCGGCCGCCCACAAATCCCCTACGGGACCGCTTGCAGTGATGCCAATAACATCCTGCCCCACGAGAGAGGATATGGGGATGCGGTCGCCAACATTGGAGAATGCGCCACGAGGGAAGACCAAGACCAACTCGCCGCCCCCGATGCGCTGCGCTGCCACGCGTGGATGCAGCGCTGCATCCCAGACGATGGCGACCTCGCAAGTGCGATCGAAGAGCGCGCGCAACGCTTCATCCTGATGAAAAGTGCGCACGTCGAACACGACATCTGGCCGCTGCTTACGAAAGCGCGCGATGGCCGCCGGCGCCGCCGCCAGGCCTGCGGAATGCACCGCCGCCACTGAAACGCGCCCGCCTTCGCCTGCCCGCAGACTACGACACGCTTGCTGCAGCGTCTCCAGCTTTGCGTACACTTCGCGTGATTCTCGATAGACGACGTGCGCCTCCTCGGTCGGCAAAAGCCGGCCGCGCACACGACGAAAAAGCTTGAAGCCGAGCTGATCCTCCGCGTGGCGGAGCGTCTTGCTCAGCGAAGGTTGTGACACATTGAGAAACTTGGCCGCTGCGCTGATCGTGCCGCACAGATAGATCGCATTGAACACTTCGATGTGCCGTAGCCGCATAGGCGAGGCATTGTGGCGCGCAGGGCTGACTTTGCCCTCCTTCGCACGCGCACCACCATGTTTTCCGCCCCTTGCGCCGTGCATTTATCGTCGCGCTCGTCCTCTGGCGGCGAACGCCGCTATTGCACACTTTCGCTGCGCGCCACGCCCTCGCGTCGTGAATCCGCGCCGCCGTCGAATCCGCCATCTCTCAGCATGACGCCGTGAATACCGGACTCCTCGCCACTGCCGCGCCGCACCTCAATACCGCGCGTCGCAAGCTCCACCAGCACCGCTTCCGGAAAACGATGCGCTTCGCCGTTGAAAGCGTCGCCGCGCGCAACGAGGTTGGGGAGGTCGATGGCTTGCTGCATAGAGAGCCGCCAATCAAGTACGCCCACCAGCGTTTTCGCCACATAGGCGGGAATAGCATTGCCGCCGGGCGACCCGACAGCGCCCACGAGACGACCCTCTTGGTTAAGGATGAGCACAGGCGACATGGAAGAGCGCGGCCGCTTCCCGCCCGCAACCGCATTGGCCGCGGCGCGGCCATCGTTGTCGTTTGGTGAGAAAGAGAAATCAGTCATCTGATTGTTGAGGAAAAAGCCGTCGACCATTCGGCCTGAGCCAAAATAGGATTCTACCGTCGCGGTCATGGAGACTGCGTTTCCGTCGGCGTCTATCACAACGAAATGCGTGGTGCCGGCCGGCTCCTCGGTCGCGTCCGCCGCTTGGGCCGGCGCGCCAACGGGGTTACCGGGCGCATAACGTTCAGCCGCGGACTGACCAATAAGCGCCGCACGACCGTCGACGTAGCGCGCATCCAAGAGCCCATCGATCGGCACATCGACAAAGTTCGGATCGCCGAAATAGCGATCACGGTCGGCGTACATCACACGACTTGCCTCGGCGAACAGGAACCACGATTGCGGATCAGTGGCGTCGCGGGAGGCTATGTCCGTGCGTTCCAACACCTCCATCAGCAACAAGAGGCCGC
>NZ_DASVYD010000070.1:0-62994 GCF_036392335.1 Vitreimonas sp. | reverse complement strand
ACCGATGTCGGACCAGTCATCGCCGAAGAGCACGGCGCGGGGCTGCATCATATCTGCAAGTATCATACGGTCGAAGGCGTCGATCGCGACATCCTCGTCTGGATTCGCTTCGTTTGGATTTATCACCTGTTTTCGTGGCTGATCGGCCGCCCAATCGCGCTGCGCGGTCTTTCGATTCAGGGGCCGCGGCCTGTGCAAGAAAACGGGTTCGATCGATTTGCGCTGTTCAATTGTCCGGTGACATTCAATGCGCCTTACGACGCGCTTTGCTATGATTGGAGCGACCTCACGGTGCGCTTGGTGCACTCGTCCATTCAGGAATACGACGATTACTATGCCGGCGCGCCGGATTGGTTTGCCTCGCCCAGCGGTGGGCTCAACTGGCAAATCAAGACGCAGCAAGTGCTGATCGAGTTGCAGAAGGCGGGCATGTGGTCGGCGCCGCTCGAAGTCGTCGCGGCGCGGTTGCGCACGCGGCCACGGCGCTTGCGTCAGGATTTGGCGCAAGAGGGCGAGAGCTTTCAAGATATTCGCACGCGCCTACGCGGCGAATTGGCGGGCGCATATCTCCTGGGGAGCGACATGCCCATCACCGCGATTGGCTCGCTGTTGGGCTTCAGTGAGCCCGGCAGTTTCTCGCGCCATTTCATTGCCTGGGCGGGTGTGTCGCCCTCGGCATACCGCACTCGGTATGCGGGCGATGCGTCAAAGATCGCGGCGGCCACCGCCCTATTGAACGAGCGGCGGGTTTCTTAGCCCGTAGGTCATTGGCGCCAAATGCCAGCGTCAGTCCTGTCATGGCGTTTGGAGGCGCCGATGTCAGTTTTCCCCTAACGACCGTGGGCTCTCGATAGCCCGGCGAGAACGACGATAGGGGGACGACATGACGTTCAATCGCACCGCAAGGTTGCTGCGCAGCAGCATGCTCAGCCTGGGCGCTACGACACTGTTTTGCGGTGTCGGCTTTACGACGCTCGCCCATGCGCAAACCGCTGAAGAAGCGGTGGAGGCCGACGAAGAGATCGTCGTGACGGGCACAAGCATTCGCGGTGTGCCGCCGACAGGCTCCAATCTGATCAGCCTGACGCGCGAAGACATCGAGACGCACGGCGGCGCGAATACGCCGGACCTGAGCTCCAGCATTCCCCAGCTCAATTCGTTCAACACCGCACCGCAAACCAGCGCGGGCACGGGCCCGGGGCTTGGGTCGTTCGCGCCAGCAATGCGCGGCCTGCCGGCGAACGCGACGTTGCCGCTGATGAATGGTCACCGTCTGGTGAGTGCGGCTGTGCAGGTGACGAACCCAGACTTTCCGCTTGTGCCGAATTTGGCGATGGAGCGCATTGAGGTGGTCGCCGATGGCGCCTCGGCGATCTATGGTTCAGACGCCGTTGCGGGCGTTGTGAACTTCATCACCCGCCGCGAGGTCGATGGTTTCGAGGTGTCGACGAGCTTCGGCGCCGCCGACGACTACTATGCCGGGCACATCGGCGCGATCGCAGGCCAGACATGGTCGACCGGTTCGATCTACGCCGCTTATCAATACACCGAGAACAGCAATCTGCTCGCGGGCGACCGAGATTATCGCGTCACCGATTTCACACCGTATGGCGGCATCGACTCGCGTTCTGTGGCTTGCGTCTCGCCGACCGTTTACCCCAACCCGACCTACACCGCGCCCTATCAGGCGCCGACGTTCACGCCCGGCGCCAATCGTTGCGACAGCGGCGCGCTGAATGATCTGCTGCCGAGTTCGAGCATCCATGCGCTCTTTGTTTCCGCACACCAGGAACTGAGCGATTCCGCCACGCTGTGGGGCGAGATTCTGTATTCGCAACGCCACGACGAATATCAGGTCGCGCCGCCCGCCCAGACTGTCGCCATGTTGGCGCCGGCGTTCGGCGGCAACCCATTTTTCCAAGGTCCGCCTGGCTCGTTCTACGAATTCGTTTCCTTCCGCCCTGACAATCTCATCGGCGCCGATCACTTCACCAACAGCAACGATAAAGATGTCGGCAATTCTTCATTCGGCGTCGATTTCGAACTGCCGCGCGATCTTAATCTAACTCTATCCGCGACGGTGGATTGGGCGCGCAATGATTCCTTCGTGCCGGGCATCAGTAAGGCAGCGCTTGACGCCGCTGCCGCGGGTACGACGACGGCGACCGCCTTGGATCCGTTCGGCACGGGCACCGCGCCCGACGTGATCGCGGCGATCCTCGACTATCCGACGTACGCCAGCGAAGAGCAGGGTGTGAACGTGCTTGCCGCGAAACTCGATGGGCCGCTTGCCGATCTGCCGGGCGGGCAATTGAGATTTGCGGCGGGCGTCGAGGTTCGCAACGAGACGTTCGAGCAGCGAGGCTATATCGGCACGCCAAGCAACGATATCCCCGAAGACATGGATCGCGATGTGCAATCCGTCTATGGCGAGCTCTTCATTCCGATTATCGGCGAAGGCAATGCCACGCCGTTCGCACACAGCCTCGTGCTCTCGCTGTCGGGTCGTTATGATGAGTACAGCGATTTCGGTGAGACCACGAACCCGAAGGTTGGTTTGAGTTGGGCGCCGATCGAGGGGCTCAATCTACGAGGCTCGTACGGCACGTCGTTCCGGGCGCCGGGTTTGCGCCAGATCGGCGCCACAGTCGGCGCGTATTATCTGAGCGCCATAAATTCCGCCACGTACGCCAACGATCCGACACGGGGCGCAGCGCAAGTGGAAACCATCTATCTTTTGGGCGGCAACGACAATCTTGAGCCGGAAGAGGCGACGACATACTCGTTCGGCGTCGATTTCAATCCGACGTCGCTGCCCGATCTGCGCGCCAGCCTCACGTACTATGATATCGAATACACAGGCGTGATCGGCACGCCGGCGGTGCCCTATGTGTTCGAGGACCCCACCTTCGCTTCGATCATCCATCGTGGCGATCCGACTACGCCGGAATTCACTGATCTGCTGGCGATCGCCACGCCGGTGAATTTGCCGGCGGGTCCATACGGTTCGGACATCAACCTGCTCGACTTGCGCAACAACAATTTCGGCGTGCGCAACACGGACGGCTTGGACTTCGATATCAATTATCGCTGGACCACGAGCTTCGGTTCGGTATTCGCCGATTTGGCTGGCAATTACATCCTCAATTTCGAGACGCAATTCTCACCGGGCGCGCCGGTCGCCAATTCGCTCGATCTTGGCGTGCCGCGCTGGACAGCGCGCGCGACACTCGCGGCCAACATCGATCAGATCTCGTTGGCCGGTTTCGTCAATTATCGCGACGGGATCACCAACAATTTCACGACGCCGACGGGTGTAAGTTCGTACTCGGCTGATCCTTACGTCACGGTGGATTTGCGTCTCGGGTGGACGCTGCCGGACAGCGGCTGGACCCAAGGCACGATGCTTGCGCTTCAGGTCAACGACGCCTTCGATGAAGCACCACCCTTCTTCCCTGGCACGGACGGTATCGGCGGTCCCTACAATCCAATCGGGCGCTACGTCGCGCTCAATTTGCGCCGGACCTTCTAATCGCAGCGATGCTGGTGGTGGAAGCGCCTCTCGCCGAGGCCGCTTCCACCGCTCTCATCGCGCGGTCCTTCAAAGAATAACTCCTCCCCACAGCGCACACAGCGCGCAGGTCCACGCCCTTCGAATGTCGAGTGATCCCCCAATCTCCCAGATGCAGCTCTATCGCGACTGGCTCGAGCGCGAGAACGGTTTGCGCTTCGGCAACTACGCAGAGATGTGGACATGGTCGACGACGGACCTGCCCGCGTTCTGGCGCAGCATCTGGGATTTCCACCAGATACAATCGCGCACGCCGTTTGAAGCCGTGCTTGGCGATGAACGCATGCCCGGCGCCAAATGGTTCGAGGGTGCGGAGGTCAATTACGCGCGCGAAGTCTTCCGCCATATCGAGGCGGCGGACGCTATGGGCCTGCCGGCAATTGTCGCTGAAGATGAGTGCGGGCAGGTCAGGGAAATTGCGTGGCCTGAGCTGCGCCGGCGAGCCGTGTCGCTCGCTTTGGCGATGCGCGAGAGCGGTGTGGTGCGCGGCGATCGAGTCGCTGCGTATTTGCCCAATATTCCAGAGGCCGTGATCGCGCTGCTGGCCTGCGCCAGTCTTGGTGCGATCTGGACCATTTGTTCGCCGGACATGGGCGCGCCCGCCGTACTCGATCGTTTCCGCCAAATCGCGCCGAAGGTGCTCATCGCCGTCGATGGCGTACATTATGCGGGCAAAGCGCTCGATCGGAGCGCCGCGATCGCGGAGTTGCGCCAGGCGCTTCCCAGCGTCGAGACGCTCTTCGTGGTCGAGAGCGGACTTGCGCAAACCGATATTCCCGGCGCTCGCAGTCTTGAGGCTGCGCTTGCGCGCGACGATGCGGTGGTCGCCGCGTTCGAGCCTGAATGGCTGCCCTTCGATCATCCGTTATGGATCTTGTATTCCAGCGGCACGACCGGCTTGCCAAAGGCGATCGTTCACGGCCACGGCGGCGTTATCGTCACTACTTATGTGGGGCGGCTGCACTTCGATCTGGGCGCGAGCTACGAACCCCACACGTTCGGGGAGCGCTTTCATTGGTATAGCGCCACCGGCTGGGTGATGTGGAACCAGCAGGTCGGCGGCCTGCTCTTTGGCACCACCATTTGCCTGTTCGACGGCGCGCCAAGCGGTTCGAAAGGAAGCCATGATTGGGGTGCGCTCTGGGCGTTCGCTGCGCGCCATCGCGTGACGTGGTTTGGCGCAGGCGCCGCATTCTACAGCGCTTGTCGCAAAGCCGAGATCAAGTTTAGCGACTCTGGCGATCTCAGCGCCATTCGTGCGCTCGGCACAACAGGCTCGCCATTGCCGGCGGAGGTGCAATCGTGGGGTTCGGCGCAGTTCGCCGCCATCAAAGGCGGCGAGATGTGGTGGTGCAATATCAGCGGTGGCACCGATGTGGCGGCGGCGTTCTTCGCGGGACATCGCGAATTGCCGCCGCATCCGGGCAAGCTGCAATGCCGCCATCTGGGCGCTGCGGTCGAGGCCTGGGACGATGCGGGTAAGCCGCTCGTGGGGCAGGTGGGCGAGCTTGTTGTCACGCGTCCGTTTCCAAGCATGCCGCTCTATTTCTGGGGCGATGAAGACGGCAGCCGCTATCGTTCATCCTACTTCAAGGCTTGGCCCGGCATTTGGCGCCACGGCGATTGGCTGCAGATCGATTCCGACGGCGCCTGCACGATCACCGGGCGAAGTGACGCCACCATCAATCGCCACGGCCTGCGTATGGGCACCGCCGACATCTACGCCGCCGTCGAACATCTAGGCGACGTCGCGGACAGCCTTGTCATCGATATCGAAGACGGGCAGGGCGACAGCAAGCTTTTGATGTTCGTTGTACCGACCGATGGTCGCGCGTTGGACTCGGATATGGAGGCCGCGATGAGCTCTGCGATTCGGCGCGCGCTGTCGCCACGATTCGTGCCGGACCGGTTCATCGACGCGCCGGGAATCCCGCGAACCCTCTCCGGCAAGAAGCAAGAGCTGCCGATCAAACGGCTGTTTCAAGGATGGCCGATCGCTAAGGTCGTCAATCTCGACGCCATCGCCAATCCAGAAATCATCCCTTGGTACAGCGCGCGCGCCAAAGACTGGTTGGAGGGCGTGCGATGAAGGTAGGGGTAGTGGGCGCTGGCCTCATGGGCGGCGAAATCGCGCTGACGTTTGCGCTCGCCGGCGACACAGTCATCCTGCACGATCTTGATCAAGTACGGCTGGAGCAGGCGCGCGCACGCTTGCGGACGATCGTCGATAAGGGCGCGGCGCGCGGCGCCTATACGGACGATCAACGCGAATTCGCGCTGGCGCGGATCACGGCGACAACGCGCCTTGAAGATATGGCCGATTGCGATTTTGTGACGGAGGCCGTGTTTGAGTCCGCTGACGTGAAGCAAAGCGTACTCCAATCACTGGACGCGATCTGCGCGCCAAGCTGCGTCCTCGCCTCGAACACCTCGACCCTGCCGATTTCGACTTTAGCCGCCGCGCTTTCACCCAGCCGTCGCCCTGCCTTCATCGGTACGCACTACTTCTCACCCGTCTCGCGTATGGCTTTGGTGGAAGTCATTCCTGGCTTTGAAACCAGCGCGGCGACGACCGCCCTTGCCCTTGAGGTCATGCGCAGAATTGGCAAATCGCCTGTTCTGGTGAAGGACGTTGCGGGTTTTGCCGTCAATCGCATGCTGCACGCCATGCTGATCGAGGCGGTAAAATTGGTCGAAGAGGGCGTGGCGACGCCGCAGGATTTGGACATCGCCTGCAAACTTGGCCTTGGTCATCCGATCGGCCCGTTTGCGCTGATGGATGCGGTGAGTTCAGGCTTGTGCGTGCAGGTGCAAGATATTCTGCATGAAGCCTATGGCGAACGCTTTCGCCCGCCGGCATTGCTAAAACAGCGCGTGGCCGCAGGCTATGGCGGCGGCAAGGGGCGGCCAGGTTGGCTTGATCATCACTAGACAAGAATGCGAGCCAACGCGCCAAAGAACGCGCGGGGCAAGGGGGATGGAATGAGCGAGAGTGCGGTTGAGACGGGCGGCGCCAAATCGGGCGTAGCGAACCCAGGACAGCGTGGGCTGGTGCTCGGGCTGCTTTGCTTTGTCTATGTGTTGAACTTCCTCGACCGTCAGCTCTTATCCATCCTAGCCAAACCCATTCAGGACGCGCTGCAAATCAGCGACGGCCAACTCGGCCTGATCACGGGCTTCTACTTTGCGCTCTTCTATTGCTTCATCGCCATTCCCGTAGGCTGGCTCGCTGATCGCACCAATCGCGTGCGGGTGCTGTCCATCGCATGCGGCTTGTGGAGTGCGGCGACGGCAGCCTGTGGCATGGCGAACAATTACGGTCAGCTCGTCGTTGCGCGCATGGCGGTGGGCGTGGGCGAGGCGGGCGGCGTGCCGCCGTCCTATGCGATCATCTCGGACTATTTCCCGCGTGATCAGCGCGGTACGGCACTGGCCATCTTTAATCTGGGGCCGCCGCTCGGCTCGGCCTTGGGCGTGGCGTTCGGGGCCTCGCTCGCGGCCGCATTCGACTGGCGTTTGCCGTTCTATGTGATTGGCGGCATCGGCGTGGCCACGGCGATCATTGTCTGGTTGGTGATCGCAGAGCCGAAACGCGGCGCCTATGACGGAGCGCCCAGCAGCAACGAGGCCAAAACGCCGCGCGAACCCTTTTTTTCGACCATCGGACGCTTCTTTGCGAACCCCATATTGCTCCTTGCGGCGCTGGCGAGTGGCGCGGCGAATTTCATCACCTATGGTCTCAGCAATTTTGCGACGCTCTTTCTCATGCGCGAGAAGGGCATGGAGCTGAGCGAAGTCGCGATCTGGTACGCACTCGTCGTCGGGCTGGGCATGGGCGGGGGCATCTTTGTTTCGGGACGCTTGATCGACAAATTCGGGCCGCGCGCCAAGACCGCCTACGCGATCATTCCAGCGCTTTCGCTCGTACTGGCGCTTCCGTTTTTCCTCGGCTTCGTATGGGCGCCGCAATGGGAGCTGGCGTTGGCCTTCTTGATGGTCCCGATGTTCTTGAACTCGTTCTTCCTGACGGCCACGGTGACCCTGGTGCAGGGCGAGGTGAGCGCCAACCAACGAGTCATGGCCGGCGCATTGTTGCTGCTGGTGATGAATTTCATAGGCCTCGGCCTTGGGCCGACATTCGTCGGCGCGGCCAGCGATTTCTTTTCGCCGAACTTCGGCGCGCACGCTTTGCAGGCAGCGCTCTACGCGCTCTCACCCATGTATCTGATCGCAGCACTCCTCTATCTCGCCTTGGCGCGCCTTATCAAAGCATCAACGGCTTCTGGAGCATTCGCACGATGAAAAAGCCCTCACTCGTGCTGGCCTGCGTCTCGCTGTGCGCATTCCTACTCTCATGCGCGACGCCGCAGGCCGCCATGCAAACCGCCGGGCCCGTCGTCGATGCGCCCGCTGGCGCGGTGCGCGGCGTACGAGAGGGCGACGCAAATGTATTTCGCGCCATTCCGTATGCGCGTGCGCCGATCGGCGATCTGCGATGGCGCGCGCCGCAGCGCTTGCCGCGCTGGTCCGGCGTGCGTGAAGCCGCAGAGCAAGGGGTGGCCTGCATGCAGCCCGCCATGGCGTCGGGTCCGTACAATCGCGGCTCTGTGGCGATGGACGAGGACTGTTTGACGCTCGATGTCACCGCGCCTGCCAACGCGCGCGACGCGCCGGTGATGGTATGGATCCACGGCGGTACGCTCATCTGGGGCAGCGGGCATTCGCCCATGTATTCCGGCCGCGAGTTCGCCGAGCGCGGTGTGGTGCTCGTCTCGATCAATTATCGCTTGGGGGTGCTTGGCTATCTCGCGCATCCAGAATTGAGCGCTGAATCCACACACGGCGTTTCGGGCAATTATGGCCTGCTGGATCAGATCGCGGCACTGCAATGGGTACGTGACAATATCGCGGCGTTCGGCGGCGATGCGAGCAATGTCACGATCTTCGGGGAATCGGCCGGGGCTTTGAGCGTCGAAATGTTGCTCGCGTCGCCTGCCGCGCGAGGCCTGTTCGATCGCGCAATCGTGCAGAGCGGCTATCTCTTCACAATGCCGGAACTCAAGAGCGCGCGGTTCGAGGAATATTCAGCCGAAGCCATCGGCGCGTGGGTGGCGACACAAGTCGCGGCGCCCGATCTGGCGCATCTGCGTGCGATGGATGCGCGCGACCTGGTCGATCGAGCCGCCGCGGCTGGCTATGCGCCTCTCGGCACCATCGATGGGAGAATTCTTCCACGCCAGCTCGTCGATACGTTCGAGCGCGGCGAACAGGCGCCTGTGCCGTTGATGGCGGGCCTCACCAGCGGTGAAATCCGTGGATTGCGCTTCCTGCTGCCGCCGCTCGCCGCGAACGCAGACGCCTATATTGCGGAGATCAGAGCGCGCTACGGCGATCTTGCCGACGAGTATCTGCGACTCTACCCGCCGACGGACCTTGAACAGACGCGGCTTGCGGCTTCGCGCGACGTTGTGTTCGGTTGGGCGTCCGAGCGATTGGCGCGCAACCAAAGCGCCATCGGCCAGCCTTCCTTCCTCTATTATTTCGACCAGGATTATCCTGCGGCCGCCGAAGCGGACCTAACCGCCTTTCACGCGAGCGAAGTGCCATTTGTCTTCGGTACATTCGACGCAACGCCAGCTCACTGGCCGCAAATCCCTGATACCGCCGATCAGCGCGGCGTCTCGGATGCGATGATCGATTATTGGACGAGCTTCGCGCGCAACGGCGGGCCTGTTGCGGCGAACGGGCCTGCTTGGACGCCGTATGCGCAAGAGCGCGCCTTCATGCGCTTCAATCAGGGCGCACACCTGGAGACGCAATTCATGCCGGGCATGTACGAATTGCACGAGGAGGTGATGTGCCGCCGTCGCCAAAGCGGCGCACAATCCTGGAACTGGCGCTCCGGCTCCACAGCGCCCGTGCTTCCGGCGTCAGCGGCGGGGTGTGTGTCGGAGTGACGCGCGCGCCGAGATGTCAACTGAGAGGCGCGACTCGCACATTGCGGACGTGAGGAGTCTGTTGTCGGGTGACGAACGGTGGATTTCCGCTTCTTGGGATTGAACGCCTCACGAGGCGCCATCAGGTGCTCCATTTTCGAGTTGAGGCGCGAAGGCAAGTGTCTGCCTCTCGGTACGCGTGTGCGATACGACGGCCTGCCAATTTCATCTGAGTTCGGCGTCGTGGGTGATTTCGATCGGGTCGCTCGCTGGTATCGGCGACCGCGTCGCAAGCAGGACTTTCGACTTGCGATTATATGCGCCGAAGTCGCGCCACCGGATCGTCGGATGGGCATCGCGGAATTCGTGAAAAGCGCGGTACTCGCCTTCCTGCGCTAGATCCAGATCGTTGAGCCGTGAGGCTCTGAAGGATAGTCGTCCAAGCGGAGGGGAGAATGTGGGGGCGCTTCGGCGTACCAGTGGCGCTATGGCTGACTGTCGCTTTGCCGGCCGCGACCACAGCACAGATGAAGAGAGAGCGGGGCTAGTGCGAAGGGCGCGGAAGTGCGCTCTGGCACGTACACCATGCCCGACGGTCATCCAGTGCGGGCATTTGGTCTCCGTCATCCGCAAGGAGCGACAGCAAGCGGGCTTCGCGCTTCTGTCGAAGCTGCCCTTGGACCGGACCAAGGTCCGCTTAGGGGCGGTTCAACGTGGGAGTCTGAAACTGGGATGAATGGGATGGCTGGTGAGGCGTCGAAAACGGCCGGCTGCTCAGGTCGTGAGGACTGCTCGAACGGCTGCGATTGGCGCAGCATCCTCGCAGCGGACGCGTCATGCAGCACGCGCATGTGCTAATGCCGCCTGGGCATTTCGTCCAGGGGATCGACTTTGCTAAGCGACCCTCATGGACGCTGGCAGAGGAACCGGGCGGACGCTATACGACAAGATCGTCGACGCGCACGTCGTCCGTGATCTGGATGGCTTGGGTGAAGAAGTCCTCCTTTACGTCGATAGAAGCGTTCTCAACGAATACACCAGTCCCCAGGCCTTCACGCGGCTTCGCGCGGCCAACCGCCCGGTCTGGCGTCCTCGCGCAACCCTGGGCGTCGTCGATCATGTGAACTCGACCGCAGCCGATCGCGGTGCGCTCATGCCCGACGAGGCGGGGCAGACGCAGACCGATTATTTCGCGCGCAATAGCGCCGATTTCGGCATCGAGAAGTTCGACGTACTCCATCCTATGCAAGGGATCGAGCATGTCGTCATGCCTGAGATGGGCTTGGTCCAGCCGGGCATGGTGATCGCCGCGGGCGATAGCCACACGACCACCTATGGCGCGTTCGGCGCGCTCGGCTTCGGCATCGGCACGTCCGACATCGAGCATTATTTGGCGACGCAAACGCTCGTCTATCGCCGTCTGAAGAACATGCGCGTGCGCATTGACGGCCGATTGGGCTTTGGCGTGGTGTCGAAAGACCTCGTGATGACGCTGATCCGCGAGATCGGCGCGTCGGGCGCCACAGGTTATGCAATCGAGTTCGCAGGCCAGGCGATCGCGGCGCTCAGCGTCGAGGCGCGAATGACGATCTGCAATATGGCCGTCGAGTGCGGTGCGCGCGGCGCATTGATCGCGCCGGACGACAAAGTGTTCGCCGCCATCGAAGGCAAGCCACGCGCGCCGCGCGGCGCGCTCTGGGATCAGGCGGTCGCGTATTGGCGCACGCTGCGCAGCGATGAGGGCGCACGCTTTGACCAGGAGATCGCGCTCGACGCTTCCGAGATCGCGCCGATGGTCACTTGGGGTACAAGCCCGGATCAAGCCGCGCCCATCTCCGCGTACGTGCCGCAGCCCAACGGACGCGCCGACATCGCCCGGGCGCTCGACTACATGGACCTGAGGCCAGGCGCAGCACTCGCCGATATCCCTATCCAGCGCGCTTTCATTGGCTCGTGCACCAATGCACGCATCGAAGATTTGCGCCAGGCCGCCGCCGTGCTGCGCGGACGACGCGTTGCAGCCGGTGTGCGCGCCATGATCGCGCCCGGCTCCAGCGCGGTGCGTCGTCAAGCTGAAGCGGAGGGCTTGGATCGAGTCTTCATCGCCGCCGGCTTTGAATGGCGCCAATCCGGTTGCTCGATGTGTCTGGCCATGAACGACGACGTCTTGGCGCCGGGCGAGCGCTGCGCCTCGAGCACCAACCGCAATTTCGAAGGGCGCCAAGGCGCGGGCGGCCGAACGCATCTGATGAGCCCCGCCATGGTAGCCGCCGCCGCGGTGATGGGGCGTCTCACCGACGTACGTAAACTCGGTGCGCGCGCATGAGCTTTGAGCCGTTCATTGTGCGTGAGGGGCTCGCGGCAGCGATGCCGGTCGCCAACGTCGATACTGACGTGATCATGCCGAAGCAATTTCTGAAGGGCATCGATCGCGCCGGGCTTGATCGCGGCGTGTTTCATGGCTTGCGCTATGATGCGTCCGGCGCGCCGATCGCCGATTTCATTTTCAACGACTCACGCTGGCGTGCGCCGCGCTTCCTTATCGTTGGCCCCAATTTCGGATGCGGCTCCAGCCGCGAGCACGCCGTATGGGGCTTGATGCAAGCCGGTGTCTCCGCCCTCATTGGCACGAGCTTCGCCGGCATCTTCTTCGACAATTGCACGCGCAACGGCCTGCTCGCGATCTGCGCCGCGCCGAACGACGTAGACGCGCTCCTGGCGCGTGCGACGGAGGGGCCGTGTGCGATGCGTATTGATCTGCCGGAGCAAACCATTGTTGCTGGCGATCTCAAGAGCCGTTTTGAGATCGAGCCCGGCCGCAAGCGCGCGTTGACGAGCGGCTTGGACGCCGTAGGCCTCACACTCGAACACCGCGACGCCATCGCCGCGTTCGAAGCGGAGCACTTTGCTCGATACCCCTGGATCAAGCCCTGAGCGGGCGATGGAGTTGCTCATGCCCGCCAACAGGCGCGTCGTCATCACGCAGAACTTTTTCGATGAGGCATCACTGGACTATCTGCGTGCGCATGGCTGTGACGCGGAAATCGGCAAACTGCCGGCGGGGCAAACCGAAGCCACGCTCGATGTCGCCGCTATTAAGGAGATTGTCGGCGCCGCCGCCGGCTGGATCGTCGGGCACGCGCGGATCACACGCGAGGTGCTGGAAGCGCTGCCGCAGCTCAAAATCGTCTCGCGCCGCGGCGTGGGTTACGAACGCGTCGACACGCAAGCGGCGCAGGAACTCGGACGCGTGGTGACCATCGCGGCCGGCGGCAACGACGCGACGGTGGCGGATCAGGCGATCGGCATGATGATCGCGGTCGGCCGCCGCTTCCGCGAAGCACAGGCGCAGATGCAGGCCGGCCCATGGAAGATTCTTCTGGGGACTGACCTCTATCGGAAGAAGGTCGGCATTGTCGGTCTCGGTCGCATTGGCCGGTCTCTGGTGCAGCGCCTGCGTGGCTTCGAGGCGAGCATTCTTGTGGCTACGCCAAACCCAGATGCCGATTATGCGGCGCAGACCGGCGTGCGGTATGTCGATCTGGAAACGATCTGGCGCGAGAGCGATTATATCAGCGTGCACGCCCCGCTGACGCCAGCGACGCGGCACATGATTGACGCCGCCACGATCGCCAAGATGAAGCCGGGCGCGATTGTCATCAACACGGCGCGCGGGGGCCTGGTGAACGATGCCGATCTCTTGACGGCGTTACAAGCGGGGCATCTCGGCGGCGCGGGGCTCGACGTGTTCGAGAGCGAAAGCGATCCTTCGATGAAGTCAGTCACGGATGCGCTGCTCGCGCTGCCAAATGTCGTGGCGGCGCCGCATGCGGGCGCCTCAACGCGCGAAGGGCTGGATCGCACCAATATGACTGCGGCTCAGTGCGTGGTCGCGGTGCTGGATGGCAAGAAGCCGGCGGACGCGTGCGTCGTCGTCGACGGCCGTTAAGCGATGTCCGCGGCTTTCATCGCCGCGCGCCAGAAGCGTTCGGCGATAGCGTGCTGTGGCGCGAGCGGCCGCACGGCGCGGATCTCGACGGCGACATCCATCTCCGGCCCTGCCGCCCGTACGAGTTCGCCATGGCGCAGTGAATCTTCGATGAGACTGCGTGGTAACCAGGCCAGGCCGCGGCCGTCCCGCGCCATTGCGTAGAGCACACTGGCCAGCGGCGAGGCGAACGCAGCCGTTGCGCTGATCGGCCCGTGCGCTGCAGACAAAATGCGGCCCATGCCGGAGCCTTCGCTGAAGGCGAGCAGCGCGCCGCCATCGGCCAGGCCATGGCGCGGCGTTGGATCGTCAGCGCTTCGTGGCGCACTGACGGCGATCAATGTATCCCCACCCACGGCAATGGAGCGAAAGTGCGGTTCGTCCAGCGCATGTGCGGCGGCAGGGTGGTGATGGCACAACAAAAAGTGCGCATCGCCGCGCAACATCAAGCGCTCACATGCCGCCATGTTGTCGGCGACGAGGCTGATCGGGGTCTCGAGAACGAAGCTCCGCTCGATGCGCCGCACCCAATCTGGGAAGAACGTGGTGGAGAGCGAATTGGTCGAGAGGAAGCGCAAAGTCGTTTCGCTCGCGCCGCCAACCTCACGCGCCTGCTCGCGCGCGCTGTAAGCGCGGCGGACGATCTCCGCGATGGTCGGCCGCACCGCTTCACCTGCATGTGTGAGCGCCAGCCTTGGTGCGTCGCGATCGAACAATTGGGCGCCGAGCCAATGCTCAAGCGCGCGGATGCGTCGGCTAAAGGCGGGTTGAGTGATGTGGCGTAGTTCGGCGGCGCGCGAAAAGTTCCGCGTCTCGACCAGCGTCAGAAAATCTTCGAGCCAGTCCAGTTCCATTAGTCGGCATAGCCTGGCGAGAGGCGGTCGAGGCGGCGTAGCAGCGCGGGCCAGACCAAAATATCAGCCGCTTGGCCGAGTCCGCGCGATTGTTGCTCAACGACCTCCTGGACGTGGTCATGTGGAATGCGCAGCTTGCCGCCGGCTTGCGCCGCGATCTGCATCGCGCAGGCGCGTTCAAGAAAATACATGAACGTGAAGGCCTCGGCGACACTGCGTCCAGCCGTCAACGTGCCATGATTGCGCAAGACCATCGCATTCTTGTCGCCAAGATCGGCGACCAAGCGCGGGCGTTCGTCGTGATTGAGCGCGACGCCTTCAAAATCGTGATAGGCGATTTGGCCGTTGAGCAGCATCGCCGTTTGATTGAGCGGCAGCAGGCCTTCATCCTGGCAGGAAACGCCCGTGCCCGCGATCGTGTGCAAATGCATGACGCATTGGGCATCTTCACGCGCGGCGTGAACGGCGGAATGGATGGTGAAGCCAGCCGGGTTCACCGGAAAGTCGGATGGCTCGACCTTATTACCATCGAGATCGACCTTCACCAGCGAGGACGCAGTGATCTCATCGAACATCATGCCGTACGGGTTGATCCGAAAATGATGCTCTGGCCCTGGCACGCGCGCAGAGATGTGGGTGAACACCAGATCATCCCAACCGAACAGCGCGGTCAGTCGATAGGCGGCGGCGAGATCAACGCGCAAGGCGCGCTCGGCGGCGGCGGCGTCAGTGGGTGCGTGAAGCGTGGCGGCGTCGGCCATGTGTAGTTCCTAATCCAGTTCCACGTCGAGCAGGCGCACATATTGCTGGCCGCAATGCATGTCGCGTTCGACCTCGCCGCCCTGCGGGCTTGTGCGAGCGTAGGAAATTTTCACCATATGAAGGGTGCGCACCGGGTAGTGCTTCACGTGTGCTGGGTCTGCGCCGTAGAGGCGCGCGAACGTGTCGGGGCCAAGCTTTGGGCTCGTCGCGTATTTCTCGAAACTCGATTCGCCGTCAAAGAAGAGGTCGAACGTAACCCAGAAGGGGCCTGCGTTCTTCGAGCGGATGTGATGGACGACGTCTTTCACCTTCGCCATTAAGCGGCCTCCAAACGCTTCAGATCGATCCAATCGAGGCGCACCAATTCCATCGGGTCCGTGACTTCGACCACGTGATTGAGTTTGAATTCGTAAACCGGGCCGCGCTCGATGTCGGCGGGCGAAAACGCAAAGCCGTGGCTCGGGATTTCCTTCTCCAGATTGATCGGGAAGTGGAAGAAATACGGATTGCACGCCTTCGCGATTTGCGTGGCCATCGCTTGCGTGGCGGCTGTGGCGACGAAAAGGATGCCGACCTCGCGCGGCGGGGGCGTGCCGGGCGCGGGCTTGTCGCCGGAGACAGCGTTCCAGCCATAAAGCCGCAGTGAGATGTGGAAATCGCCGGCGGCCTCGCCGATGGCGGAGCGGACGCGCTGGTTCAACGCCGCGAGCATGTTGTCGTGAAACTCATCGATGCGGCTCAAGATCGCTGGATCTTGAATGCCGACAAGCATGATGGTTTGGAACCGTCCCGCCGCGGCGCCTTCCAGCTTCATCGTGTAGGGCTTCTTGTCCCACACCGAGCCGGTCACGCGCACAGTGCGGCTGTCGAGCGCAGTATAGACGGAGTTCGTGACATCCAAGACGCCGCCCGGCTCCGTCAGCAAGAACGGATTGGCGTTTTCATAGAGCATGTGCGCGGACACGCTGTGTGGATCGCAGCGGTTGTCCGGGTTCAATGGTTCGACATTGAAGCCTTCGGAATCGATCGAAATCAACACGCCCGAACCGCGCGTCGGATAGACGCTGCATTGCGCGCCGCACTCCGCCACTTTCGCTGCGTGCCATGATGCGGCTGTGTGCGCACCTTTCATCAGCGCGTAGCAGGAGAGCACGGCGGTATCGGTGGTGCGGCCGCCCAGCACGATGTCGGCGCCCGCCTGCAGCGCCGCGATGTACGGCTCGGGCCCCATCGCGGCGACGATGTGGGCGCATGAGTCGATCGTTGCGTCATCGAGCGCGCCGAGCGGTGGCAGCGGCTTGATCTTGCCTTCAGCGTTCTTGGCCCTGAGCGTCGCTTTGTCCTGCTCGGAATAGAGCAGTGCGATCTTCGGCGTCAGATTGTGTTCGCGCGCGATCTCGAGCGCGATGTCGCGCGTCCAGTTCAAGCCGGCATCGCCGCCCGCTTGGCCGCACGAGCCGATCATGATCGGAATTTTCGCCTTGGCTTGCGCAAGCATAAGGATGGTCAGATCGCGCTTCACCGCCTCGCGATTGTTTTTCGAGATGCCGAGCGCGAGATAGGCGGCGCCGCTATCGGTGGAGCCGGCGT
Organism: Vitreimonas sp.; assembly: GCF_036392335.1. Classification (NCBI taxonomy): domain Bacteria; kingdom Pseudomonadati; phylum Pseudomonadota; class Alphaproteobacteria; order Hyphomonadales; family Hyphomonadaceae; genus Vitreimonas; species Vitreimonas sp. The sequence goes on along the minus strand of NZ_DASVYD010000070.1, from coordinate 46,293 downwards.
CGCTGGCGATTGCATGCGCGCCTTGCGCGATGCCGTATTCGACTTCCTCCGGCCGCACGCCGGCGCCGAGCGAACCGCACGGCACGATGATCTTGATGGTGTCACCCATAGGCGTCAGGCTTTCTTGCTGCGGCGGCGTTGGACGGTCTTGGATTGTTCGAGCACGTCGCACACGGCGATTGCGCCGGCGTGAAGGTGGGCGCGCATCGCGCGTTCGGCGCGGGCGCCGTCGCCGGCGAGGATCGCGTCGATGATGTCTTCGTGCTCACGCTGCGACGCCTCGATGCGCGGCCGCCCCATCAACTCGGTGAAGAGCAAGCGATTGACTGGAAAGGTCAGGCGCAGGCCCGCTTCCTTCAGCACCTCATTGCCGGCGATGTCGTAGAGCACATCGTGGAAGACCTGGCGCGCGTCGCTGAGTTTCTTGACGTCGGCGTGAAGCGTGTCCTGCAACAGTTTTCGGCAATCGCGCATGCGCTGCGCATAGTCCGCGCGGTGAATGTTCTCGGCCGCGAGGCGCGCCACGTAGCCTTCGATCGCCTCGCGCGCCTGGAAAATCTCGCGCACGCCGCGTTCGCTGTAGGCGCGCACCGAGGCGCCGCGGTGCGGCGTGAATTCGAGCACGCCCTCGCCGGTCAAGCGGCGGATCGCTTCACGCACGGGGCCGACACTGACGCCATAGGTCTTCGCCACATCGGCGACGACCAGGCGTTCGCCCTGCGCCAGATGGCCCTGACGGATCGCTTCACGTAGCGAATCGATCACGTGCTCGACGAGCGTTTCAGCGGGGGCATTTTTCGATGGCGGGGTGCGCGGCGGCATCTGGACCTCAATGGACAACGAACGGAACGGCGCCGGTTGCAAGCGAGACGGCAACCATCAGGAGATAAAACAGGATCGCGAACGGCAGGCCGAAGCGCTGCAAGTCACCGACCTCAACCTTGAGCAAAGTCGCGACGAGATAAATCGGTGCAACCAATGGGCTCAACGCATGGACGTTGACGCCCAGCAGCGATGCGCGTGCAACCTCGACCGGCTCGACGCCAAAGTGCCCAGCGGTTTCCGCTAGAACCGGCACGATGCCGAAATAATAGGCTTCATTCGACAGCACGAAGGTGAAGGGCGCGCTGGCGAGCGCGATGATCGGGCCGAAATGCGGCCCGTATTCAGCAGGGACGAGCGCGAGCAGAGTCTCGCCCATCGCGGCGATCATGCCGGTGCCATCGAGAATGCCGGTGAACACGCCGGCCGAGAAAATCAGCAGGACGATAGGCACGACGTTGCTCGCGTGTGCGGCGACGCGCTCGCGCTGGTCCGAGAGCTTGGGGTAATTGATGATGCACGCGAGCGTGAGGCCAATCATGAACGCGATCGGCAACGGCAGCACTTGGCCAACCACGCAACCCAGCAGCGCCAGGGTCAGCGCCAGATTGACCCAGAAGAGTCGCGGCCGCTCCACGCCAGGTTCGCGATCGAACAAGGATTGCGAAAGATCGGTCTCAAGCTGCGCGATGCCGAGCCGCTTGCGCTCCCACAAGCCAAACACGAACGCCAACACGAAGACGCCAATGATCGCCGCGATCATGGTGGGCAGAAGCGGCAGGAAGACATCCATGATGTCGACATTGAGCGCGGAGGCCACGCGCGCCGTTGGCCCGCCCCAGGGCGTTAGATTGATCGTGGAATTCGCTGAACCAAGCAGCACCGCCAGCATCAAGAGATTCATGCCGAGTCGGCGATAGATCGGCAGGAAGGCGCCGATCGTGATGATCGCCGTGGTGGCGCCGTCGCCATCGAGCGAAACCAGCGTCGCCACCGTAGCGGTGGCCAAGCTCACGCGCAAAGGATCGCCATGCGCGAACTTCACCGCGCTGCGCACGAGCGGATCAAAAAGCCCCGCATCCATCATGATGCAGAAATAGAGTACGGCGAAGACGAGCGCGGCCGCCGTTGGTGCGAGCGCGATGATGCCCTCCAGCGCCATACCCGTCATGTCCGCGCCGTGGCCCGCGAGCAAGCCAAACACGATCGGCACGAGAATGAGTGCGGCGATCGCGCTGATCGTGCGCGTCATGATCAAAACCATAAAGGTCGCGATCATGGCGAAGCCGAGTATCGCCAACATCAAAGCACTCCCGTCGAGAAGAGGTGCGCCAGCGATCTCGTCGATCGCTGGCGCTCATATTTGAGGGGGGAGATCGCCCTCAATAGGTCCACCGCAGCGTGACGCCATAGGTGGGCGGTGCGTTGAACGAAGCGAACGTCGCGCCGATGAAGGTCGCTTGGTGCGTGCGCGTCACCTCATCCGTCAGGTTCTTGCCCCAGAGCGAGAGCGACCAATCGCCGTTTCCGCTCGTGTAAACGGCGCGCGCGTCGACGAAATGCGTCGGTTCGCGGTACTCTGCGCCGGCATTGCTGGCGTCATCCCAGATGTCGCTCTCGTATTGATAATCGACCGCGAACTCGACGTCGCCCCTGGCGTCCAGACCTAACGTATAGGAAGGCGAGAGAATGACCTTGTTCTCCGGCGTCCGCGTCAGGCGATTGCCGGTGTAATCGGACGACGGCAACACGTAGTTGTCGAACGTCGCGTCCGTGTAGGCGTAGGATGCATTCAGTGCGAGACCGGCGCCGATATCCCAACGCAATTGCGTTTCGTAGCCATTGATCGTGGCGTCGGCGTTGGCGGTGAAGATGTTGAGCCCGCTCGTTTCGCGCACCTGCAGGTCTTCATACTCCATCGTGTAGAACGTGTTGTTCCACACCACGCGGCCATCGAAGAATTCGCTGCGGACGCCGATTTCGTACTGCGTGGCGAATTCCGGATCGAACGCGGTCGATGCGTCGAGCTGGTTCTCCGGCGTGTCCTGAAAACCGCCGCTTTTGAAGCCGCGCGACACCATCGCATAGATCATGTGATCGTCGCTGAGATGATAATCGGCGCCGATGCGCCAGGTCAGGGCGTCCCATGTCGCCGAGTTCGTGGCGTCGATGTCCTCTTCGGCGCGGAAGGTGGCGTCGCTGTCGAGATTGTCGACGTGATAGGTCTTGTCGTCTTCGGTGTAGCGCGCGCCGAGCGTGAGGTTGAGGCGTTCGCCTAGCGGGATCGTCGCGTCCGCATAGATCGCGCGGCTCTCGACGTCGGCGGATTGGTGATAGATTTCCGTGAGCAGCAAGCCTTCGGTGCCGCCGTCAGTGAAATCAAAATTGCCGTCGAAGTCCGGGATCGCCAGATTGAGAATGTCGTCGCGCCGCGTGTCGGAATCATACGCGTAGAGACCAAGCACCCAGGAGATGCGGCTGTCTGCGGGTGAGAGCAGGCGCAGCTCATGGCTGGTCATTTCGCTCTGCTCGACATTGCCGCCGGCGATGCTGATGCGGCTCGCCGCATCGCGCGGGCCGCCGTCGAAATCATAATTCACATCGTAAGCGACCTCGCGATGTCCGACGAGATAATTGATCGTGCCGAACGGTAAATCCCAGGCGGCTTGCGCCCGGACGCCCCAGGTGTCGCGATCTTGGCGACCGTCGAATTCCTGGTCCGAGCTGTCGCGATCGGTGTCGAGGCTCCAGAATCCGGAGAGCGGGTCGCCGGAATCGAGCGCCACGACATGCTGGCCTGGGCCATTGGCGCGATCCGTGGTGGAATCGGCGGCGACGCTGAAGCGCAGCGTGCTGGTCGGCTCCAGCAGAAATTGGATACGACCGCTGCGCGTATCTTGATCGGCGAGTTCGCCGCCGGTCTCGTTATTGTCCACATAGCCCGCATGCGTGCGCACGCTGGCGCTCGCGCGAACAGCCGCGACGCCTTCGTCCAACGGCGCATTGATAAAGCCCGCGACGTCGCCGCGTTCATAATTGCCTACCGTGCCCTCAAGCTCGCCGCTGAAGGCGTTGAGGTCGGGCGCGTTGGAAATGACGTTGATCGCGCCGCCGACGACGTTGCGGCCATAGAGCGTGCCTTGCGGCCCCTTCAACACCTCGATGCGTTCGACATCGAATGCATCGAACGCCACCATGGCTGGGCGGCCGAGATAGATGTCGTCTACGAACACCGCCGAGCTCGGATCGCCGGCGGCGCCGCGGTCGGATGAGCCGATACCGCGCACGTGCAGGCGCGGTTGGCCGGACGGAAAAGCGTCGAAGTTCAGGCCCGGCGTGCGGGTGACGACGTCCTGCACTTCTTGAATGCGCGCGTCTTGGATTTCCTGGGCGGTGAACGTGGTGACCGTGACTGGCACGTCCTGCAAATTCTGATCGCGGCGCTGCGCTGTGACGATGATCTCATCATCGCCCGTCACTGGCTGCGCCAACGCCACGCCGCTCAGCACCCCAAGCGACGCGCTCGCGAGCAAGATCCCGCGCCCAAACCCAATCCGCATGACTTCCTCCCGATCCCCGTTTTTCGGGGTTGGCGGGACCCTATGGGCCGACGTCGCGTCAGTAAACATATTATAGCATAATCGGCGATGCCGATTGCGCATAGAACAATGCTTACAGCTCATCTGGTGTCCATTATCTGGCAAAATTATAGTATAATATTAGGTTTAGGTTCATGGGGCGCACGGAGGCGCGCCTGCGCCCGCCTGGGCGCGGGTCAAACCGGCGGTGGCTGGCTTAGATGGAGCAAGCCGATCTTGGCGTGCGTTTACGCGCCGCCGTTCAGCCTGCGTTGTGGCTGCCGCCGAGCATGCCGCGCGGCCAACGCTCCAAGTTTGCGCGTTTTTTCGGCGCGGGCGCACCCGTTCCCGACTAGGACCGGTAGCGCGTCTCGCATGATGAAACTGGCGCGAAGACCGATTCTATTGATCTCACGCTGTCGAAGTTCTGCAGCTGCGTGGCAGGTCGCGACTCGGCAATACGGGCGCGGGTCCTGCGCTCTGAGCGCGCTACTTCATCGCGGCAAAGCGGGGCGCCGCTGGGGCACGGACTATCTTGTGAGTTTGGGAAGATGCCCGAAGGCCTTGAAAAGATGGCGCGCCCGAAGAGATTCGAACTCCTGACCCCCAGATTCGTAGTCTGGTGCTCTATCCAGCTGAGCTACGGGCGCGAAGGCGGGGGGCATAGCCGCTCGCCACGGTGTTTGCAAGGCGGCGTTTTCAGGCGCGCACGGGAAACGGCGTTCGCCTGCGGCGGGAATGCGCCGATCGCCTGAAAAGTCTGCCCGGATGGGTGTATTGTTGCTCTAAATAAAGCAATTCGGGCAACATTATCCCGCCGATTTGATCCTTCTTGCATGAATCCGGCCTTTGTGCTTTTGCCCGGGAAACAAAAGCGGCGGCTGTCGCCAAGATAGCCGCTGGGAGCGAACGTCCATCATGAAGTCTACACGCCGCCGGGTCATCTCAGCGCTCGGCTCCACCGCGCTTGCGCCGCTGGTGGCCGCGCCCGCCTGGGCGCAATCGTCCAGCCGCGCTGATCGCGCTTTCGAGGCTTTGGGCCGTCATTGGCTCGACCGTTCGCTGCGGCTCTCGCCGATCAATGCGACAACCACCGGCGATCACCGTTTCGATCATCTCGTCGATGATGTGAGCGCCTCCGGCCGCGCCGCGAGCCTGCGCTTTACGCGCGAGACCTTGGCGGCGCTTGAAGCCATCGATGCAAGCCAACTCTCTCGCGCGAACCAAGTCGACGCGCTGATCCTCGGCAATGCGTTGCGCGCGCAGATTTGGCAGACGGAAACGTGGCAGAATTGGGCGTGGAATCCGTTGGGCTACCAAGGCCTCGCGGGCGGGGCGCTCTATGGCTTAATGGCGCGCGAGTTCGCGCCGTTGCCGCAGCGTTTGGAATCCGCGACGGCGCGTATGGAGCGTTTGCCGGCTTTGCTCGCGCAGGCGCGCCGCGAATTGCAGCCCGCGCGGGTGCCGGCGCCGCACGCGGAGACTTACGCCGCGCAAAACCGCGGGCTGAAAAGCATCGTCACCGACATGATCGAGCCGCACAAAGGCTTGCTCAATGCGCGCAAGCGCGCGCGGCTCGAAGCGGCGATCGCCACGTTCAACGCCGCCGTCGATGAACACCAAGCCTGGATCGAAGGCACGCTCGTGCCGGCGGCGCAGGCGGATTTCCGCGCTGGCGCCGACGTGTTCGACACGCAATTGCGCTTCACGCTGCAATCGGAATTGACCCGCGCCGAAATTCGCCGCCGCGCCGACGCCGCCGTGATCAGCGTGCGTGAGGAAATGTATCGCGTGGCGAAGCTCGCGCTGGCCGGCCGCGCCGATGCGCCCGCCACGCCAGACACGCCGACGCCCGAGCAACAGCAAAATGCGATCCGCGCCGCCCTCGATCTCGCGGCCGCCGATCGTCCTGCACGTGATCGCCTGGTCGAGACCGCGACGGAGGCGACCGAAGAGGCGCGTCGCTTCGTGATCGAGCGCGATCTCATCACGCTGCCGGAAGGCCCGGTGCGGGTGATCTTGATGCCGGAATTCCAGCGCGGCTTCGCCGTCGCCTATTGCGACTCACCGGGGCCGTTGGAACGCCACCTCGACACCTTCTACGCCGTCTCGCCGGTCCCCGATGATTGGACCGATGAACAGACCACGTCTTTCCTGCGCGAGTACAACAACCGCGCCACGCTCGACATCGCCGTGCACGAAGCCATGCCCGGCCATTACGTGCAAATTTGGCATTCCAACCGCTATCCTTCGACGCTGCGCGCCGTGCTGGGCTCTGGCTCGTTCGTGGAAGGCTGGGCGGTTTATGCCGAAGAGATGATGGTGCAGGAGGGCTTCCGCCGCGACGATCCGCTGTTCCGCCTGTCGCAGCTGAAAATCCAATTGCGCACCATCACCAACGCGATCATCGATCAAGCCATTCATGTCGACGGCATGAGCCGTGAAGAGATGATGCATCTCCTGACGCATACGGCGTTCCAGGAAGAGCGCGAGGCCGCCGGCAAATGGCGGCGTGCGCAACTCTCGGTCACGCAGCTCTCCACCTATTTCGTCGGCTTCCAAGAGCATCTGGAAACCCTGATCGCCGCGCGCTCGGCGTGGGCCGGGGATTTCAATCTGAAGCGCTATCATGACGGTGTGCTGTCTTTCGGATCGCCGCCCGGTCGCTTCGCGCGCCAACTCCTGCTGGATGAACCGATCCAATGATGAACTGGAAAGCAAACCCGTCCTACGACGGGCATGAGGATGTCGTGTTCGTCGGCGATGAAGCCTTGGGCTTCGCTGGCATCGTCGCGATCCATTCGACCGTGTTAGGGCCGTCAGGCGGCGGCGTGCGCGTGTGGACCTATCCGCGCGTCGAAGATGCGCTGACCGATGCGCTGCGGCTCTCGCGCGGCATGACCTACAAGAACGCGATGGCCGAGCTGCCGATGGGCGGCGGCAAGACAGTGCTCTACAAAATGGGTCCGGATCGCGCGGCGTGCTTCGAAAAATTCGGCGAGCAGGTGCAAGCGATCGGCGGGCGCTATGTGGCGGCCGAAGATGTCGGCGCCACGGTCGCCGACATGCGTGCGATCGCGCGCAAGACCTCGTACGTGTCCGGCATTCCGAAGGAGGGCGGCCAAGCTGGCGGCGATCCTTCGCCTTGGACCGCGCTCGGCGTGTTCTTGTCGATCAAGGCCTTGCTCGGGGGTTCTGTGCAGGGCCGCACGGTGGCGGTGCAGGGTACGGGCGCTGTGGGTTTTGGTCTTTGCAAGCTCTTGGCTGACGAGGGGGCCAAGTTGCTCGTCGCCGATGTGAACGCCGCGAACCTTGAGCGCGCCAAAGCGTTGGGCGCTGAGGTCGTGGCGGTCGATCACATCCATGCCGCGAAGGCCGATCTGTTCGCGCCGTGTGCTTTGGGCGCTGGCCTCAACGCGACAACGATCCCCGAGCTCGGCGCGCCGATCATCTGCGGCGCGGCCAACAATCAATTGGCGAGCGAAGACGACGGCGCCCGACTGCAAGCACGCGGCATCATCTATGCGCCGGATTATGTGGTGAACGCTGGCGGCATTATCAGCGTCAGCGCCGAATATCTCGGTGAGAGCGAGGCCGCCGTCGACGCGCGCGTGCGCGCGATCGCGCCGCGTCTGATGAAAGTGTTGGAAACCGCGAAGGCCGAAGGGCTGACGCCGCACCAGGCCGCTGACAATATGGTACGCGAGCGGCTCGCCGCCGCGCAAAGAGCTTGAGGGAGCCCATGAGCCGCAAGAACGCTCTTGATTTGCACATCCCGGCGCCGAATGCGCGCCCGGGCGACAAGCCGGACTTCAGCGGCTGGACCTTCCCCGAACCCGGCGATACGCCGCGCCCGGATATCGACGCCTCACCGAGCGAATTGCGCGATTACGCCTACGGGCTCATTCGCGTGCTTGACATGGAAGGCAATGCGCTGGGGGCCTGGGCGCCGCATCTTGATGCGGAAACGCTGCGCCGCGGCCTCAAATACATGATCCTCACGCGCGCGTTTGACGACCGCATGTATCGCGCGCAGCGTCAGGGTAAGACCAGCTTCTACATGCAGAGCTTCGGCGAAGAAGCAATCTCTGTGGCGCAATCCATGGTGCTGTCGCCGGAAGACATGTGTTTCCCGTCCTATCGTCAGCAAGGCCTGCTCATCGCCCGCGATTACCCGATCGTCGAGATGATGAACCAGATTTACTCGAACAAGCGCGACCCGATGCGCGGCCGGCAATTGCCGGTGATGTATTCGTCGAAGAAGGACGGCTTCTTCACGATCTCCGGCAACCTCGCGACGCAAGTGCCGCAGGCTGTGGGCTGGGCCATGGCGTCGGCCTATTCGGGCGATGTGCGCATTGCCGCGACGTGGTTGGGCGATGGCTCGACGGCGGAAGGCGATTTCCATGCGGCGATGACGTTCGCGGCGGTCTATCGCGCGCCGGTGATCATCAATGTCGTCAATAACCAATACGCCATCTCATCGTTCCAAGGCATCGCCGGCGGCGAGAACACGACTTTCGCCGCGCGCGGCGTCGGCTATGGCATGGCGCCGCTGCGTGTGGATGGAAACGACTTCCTAGCTGTCTACGCCGTGACGCAATGGGCGGCCGAACGCGCGCGCGCCAATCTCGGCCCGACTTTGATCGAACACTTCACCTATCGCGGCGGCCCGCACTCCACCTCGGACGATCCCTCCCGCTATCGCCCTGTCGATGAGGGCCGCGCTTGGCCGCTGGGCGACCCCATCGAACGCTTGAAGCAGCACCTGATTTCGCTGGGCGAGTGGAGCGACGAGCAGCATCGCGCCGCGCAAGAGGAAGCCGTGGAAAAGGTGCGTGAAGCCGGGCGTGAAGCGGAGAAGATCGGCGTGTTGGGCGAGGGCGCGCATCCGGCGCAATCCATGTTCGAGGACGTGTACAAGGAGATGCCTTGGCACCTGCAAGAACAGCGCAAGCAGGTGGAGATCTGATCAGATGGCCACGATGACCATGATCCAGGCGCTCAATTCAGCGCTCGACACCATGATGGCGCGCGATTCCCGCGTGCTCACGTTCGGCGAAGACGTCGGCTATTTTGGCGGCGTGTTCAAAGTCACCGAACATCTACAAGAGAAATACGGCGCCAAGCGCTGCTTCGATGCGCCAATCAATGAATGCGGCATTGCCGGCGCGGCGATCGGCATGGCGGTGTACGGCCTGCGTCCGGTGATCGAGATCCAGTTCGCGGATTATATGTATCCGGCCTATGACCAGCTCGTGTCGGAAGCGGCGCGCATTCGCTATCGCTCGGCCAACGACTTCACCGTGCCGATGACGGTGCGTATGCCCTATGGCGGCGGCATCTATGGCGGGCAAACGCACAGCCAAAGCCCGGAAGCGTTGTTTACGCACGTCGCGGGCCTGAAGACCGTGATTCCGGCGACGCCCTATGACGCCAAGGGTTTGTTGATCTCGGCCATCGAAGACGACGATCCGGTGATCTTCCTGGAACCCAAGCGCGTCTATAACGGCCCGTTCGACGGCCGCCGCGATCGCCCGGTGATCCCGTGGTCGAAGCATCCGGCGTCGGAAGTGCCGGAGGGCTATTACAAGATTCCGCTCGGCAAGGCGAATGTCGTGCGCGAGGGCGCGGACATGACGATTCTTGCTTACGGCACGATGGTGCACGTAGCATTGGCCGCGACGGAAGATAGCGGCATCGACGCCGAAGTACTCGATCTCCGCACGCTGCTGCCGGTCGATATCGAAGCGATCAAGACCTCGGTCGCTAAGACCGGCCGCTGCGTGATCCTGCACGAAGCGACGCGCACGTCCGGCTATGGCGCCGAACTCGCAGCCCTCGTACAGGAGCATTGCTTCTATCATCTAGAAGCGCCCATCGAACGCGTCACGGGCTTTGACACGCCCTATCCGCACGCGCTCGAATGGGAATATTTCCCAACCCCGCCGCGCATCATCAAAGCCATGCGCCGCGCGATGGAGGCGTAAGGGCTATGGGCCAATACGTATTCAAACTGCCGGACGTGGGCGAAGGCACGGCGGAAGCCGAGATCGTCGCCTGGCACGTGCGCGTGGGCGATGTCGTCAAGGAAGACGCCCCGCTCGTGGACGTGATGACGGATAAAGCGACGGTCGAAATGACCGCGCCGGTCAGCGGCAAGATCGTCGAGATCAATGGCGAGCCAGGCGACATGGCCGCGGTCGGCTCCGCGATCGTCGTGTTTGAAACCGATGCTGCTGACACGTCCTCCCCCGCAAGCGGGGCAGGTGGCGAGCGTAGCGAGCCGGAGGGGGCAAGTCCGCGAGCCGTCGCGCCGCCCCCCTCAGTCACGCATGCGCGTGACAGCTCCCCCGTAAACGGGGGAGCAAAGAATAATGGCGCCGCGCCCGAGCCCAAGCCTCGCATCAAGGCGCCGGCTGGCGCGGTGTGGAGCGAAGAAGCGGTTCAAGCGGCGATGGGCGTGAAGCCCGCCGTGCCGACAGCGTCGACGCCGGTTGGCAAATCGCCGATGCCGCCGCCCGCGCCGAAAGCCTCTCAAGCTGTCGCGCGTCCGGAAGCGCGTGAGCCGTCCGTTCGTGAGTGGGGCAATGTGCTGGCCTCGCCCGCCGTGCGCGCGCGTGCGCAAAAGCTTGGCGTTGATCTGGGCCAAATTCGCGGCACCGGTCCTGATGGGCGCGTGACGCATGAAGATTTGGACGCGGTGCTCGTGCCGGCGACGGGCGCGCGGGGCGCATCCTCGACGCTCGCCGTGAAGAACGGCGTGGAGCCCGTGAAGGTGATTGGCCTGCGCCGTAAGATCGCGGAGAAGATGCAGGACACCAAGCGCCGCATTCCGCACTTCGCCTATGTCGAAGAAGCCGATCTCACCGAACTCGAAGAGCTCCGCGCACATCTGAACGCCACCAAGCGCAACGATCAGCCGAAGCTGACCATGCTGCCGTTCCTGATGCGTGCGCTCGTGCTGGCGCTGCCGGACTTCCCGCAGATCAACGCGCGCTACGATGACGAGCAGGGCGTGGTCTATCGCCATGACAATGTCGACATCGGCATCGCCACGCAAACCGATAACGGCCTGATCGTGCCGGTCGTGCGTCACGCGGAAGCGCGCGACGTCTGGGATTCTGCGACAGAGGTTTCGCGTCTCGCCGCCGCCGTGCGCAACAACAGCGCGGGCAAGGACGAACTCTCCGGCTCGACCATCACCATCACCTCGCTCGGCGCGCTTGGCGGCATCGTCACGACGCCGGTGATCAACCATCCCGAAGTCGCGATCATCGGCGTGAACAAGCTGGTCGAGCGTCCAGTGGTGAAGAACGGCCAGATCGTCGTCCGCAAGATGATGAACCTCAGCTCGTCCTTCGATCACCGCGTGGTCGACGGCTATGACGCCGCCGCCTTCATCCAGCGCGTAAAGGGCCTGTTGGAACATCCAGCGGCGCTGTTCATAGAACGCTAAAGCTTGCGCGCAGCGGCGAGCTGTGCGCTCCTGTGCGTCACAGGATGGGGATTGTGATGCTACGCCAATTGATCGTTGCGATTGCTATCGCAGCACTTGCAGTTGGCGAAGCTGTGGCCTGTTCGATAGTGCCGCCGGTTCACGACGAGCCGTTCGTCGGTGAGACTGCGGAGGCGTTCCAGCAGCGGGTCGAAGCGCGTCGTGCGCAGGAGGAAGCGGACCGCCAAGCACGGCTGATCGCGTTTCAACGCCAGGCCTGGGAGGAGGCGTCATCAGTCGTTATCGCCCGCGTGACGCGGAGGGAAGAGGCTGTGCCGCTGCGCAATCGTTATGGCGAAGTGTACTATCGTACGCCACGCACGCACTTGCGCGTTGTGCGCTGGCTGAAGGGCGAGGCGCGCGGGCGCCCAAGTTTCGGCGTACGCTACGCCGGACTGACCAGTTGCGGCCCCTATGGCGGCGGCGATGCGGTCAATGGCGCTGTTGGGGAAGAATTCGTGGTGTTCCTGAGTGCGGGGCGGTTGCACGAAAGTCGTGTCACAGATTCTTTTGCGCCCGATAGCGTGGTGGAGCCCGGGCTGCGTGAATTGCTGACGCGTGCTGACTAAGGTGTCAGCTTCCCGCAAGCGCCTGTGTTTGCGACGAATTTCCCCTCACTCCCCATTCACGTGACCGGCGTCATCTTCCCGTCGCGTCCTTAAGCGCTTAATAGAGGCGCAAGGGACGACTTGTGCAGAAGGCTTAAGGGGCGCGGCGATGGCGGATGTCTTCATTTCCTACGCGAGCGAAGACCGCAATCGGGTCCGCCCGCTTGCCGAGGCGCTGCAATCGCGCGGCTTCAATGTGTGGTGGGATCGCTCGCTTGCGGCAGGGCAGGATTATACGGCTATCATTGAGAAGGAACTCAAGAACGCCAAGGCCGTCATCGTCGTCTGGACACAATCGTCTTCGGCTTCGACGTTCGTGCGTGACGAGGCGGGGCGCGCGCGCGATGAGGGCCGTCTCGTGCCTGTATTGCTCGATCGTGTAGAAATTCCGCTCGGCTTCGGCGCCTTCCAAGCCGAGGATTTCACCCGCTGGAATGGCGGCGCCAACGCGCCGCAAATGCAATTGCTTGAGGAAGTCCTCAAGGCGAAGCTCTCGGGTCGCGATGTGGATGGCAGCGCCATCGAACGCCGCCGCCGCAAACTCGGCGCGCGCATTCGCCTTGTGTCGGTGCTGACCGTGATCGCGCTCGTGATTGGCATCGCTGTCGGCGGCCGCTATCTCATCAGCCCGCCCGAGCCGGAGGTGACGCAAGCCGACCTGCGCGCCGAATTGCTGCGCCTGTTGGCCGAAGGCCAGCTCACGCCGGAGCAAGCGATCCAGCTCGCGCAAATCCTGGAATCGGGTGCGCTGGGCGAAACGCAAAGCGCGGCGCTGCAAGGTTCCGAAGAGGCGCCGGCCGCGAGCGCGCCGTCGCGCTCGGCGGAGGCTGATGCGCAATTGGCGTCCGTGTCGGAAGCCGAGTTCGACGCGACCGCGCGCGAGACTTATCGTCAGGCTTTTCTGGCCGTCGCCCGCCATCCCGACGCACAAGTGCGTCTGGCCGCAGCGCAAATGTCGCAACCGCAGGCGCGTGACGCGGCGATGCAGACATTGTGGAACTACGCGCAGAACAATCCGGACGACCCGCTGCGCGACGAAATCTTCCTGTTGTGCGGCTCGGTTGGCGAAGCGAATGGCGACCCGCTCGGGCAACGCGCGCTGGAAATCGCCACCAATCTCAGCCCGCGCAACACGGATGTGTGGCGCATGCTGTCGCGCTCCTACAATCGGGTGAACCGCACCGCGGAAGCGCAGGCCGCCGCGCAAGTCTCCGAGGCTGTCGTGGCGCAAGAAGAAGGCCGCACGGCGGAAGCCGAGCAGCAGATGCAAATCGCGGCGCAGAGTCTTGAAGCACCGGCAGTGCGCGCGCAGGTGGTCTCTGAATTGGGCGAGATCGCCGGCGAGCGTGGCGATTGGACCTCCGCCAGTGCGCGCTTTGCGCAAGCGTATACCTTACGCGAGCAGGTGGCTGACGCCGCCCCGGAGAACGCGCCCGCGCAGCAGATTGTCCAAGCGGACGCGCAGCAGCTCGTGGTCGCGCTCGACCGCTCGGGGCGGACACGCGAAGCATGCGAGCGTTTGCGTCAGGCGCAGCAGGAGCATGATGTGGCCGCGCCCGATCAGGAATTGCTGGATCGTTGCCAGCGGCTCTATCAAACGCAGCTGCGGCCGCAGGTCGAACTCGCGCCGACGCTGCGCGTGCGTCCCAATGTGATCCAGCGCGAGCAGACCGTCGCGCCCGCCCCAAGCCCCACACCGTAAGTGGGGAGCATCTAGCTACGCTTCAGAAACAGCACCTTCGCCGCGCCGTATTCGCGCGCGTCCAAAATCTCGTAACCCGGCAGCACTGGCGCTTCGTCGGCGGCGCATTCAAAGACGATCAGCGCGTCGGCGCTGAGCCAGCCGCCCGCGCCAAGCTTCGCCAGAGTGCGCTCGCCCAGGCCCTTGTGGTAAGGTGGATCAAGAAAGACGAGATCAAACGGCTCGCCCAACCCCGCAGGCTTCGCGCCTAAATCCGTGGCGTCGCGGCGATGGATGCGCGTCGTGCCGAACAGCCCCAGCGCCTCGACATTGTCGCGGATTGCGCCCCGCGCAGCTGCTTCGGTCTCCACGAAGAGCGCAAACGCGGCCCCACGCGACATCGCCTCCAGCCCCAACGCGCCTGAGCCTGCGAAAAGGTCAAGCACGCGCCGTCCCTCGAGGCCGGGCGACCATTCCGCATGCGCCAAGATGTTGAACACGGCTTCGCGGGCGCGGTCGCCGGTCGGGCGGGTGTCGCGACCGCCGGGCGCGGCGATAGCGCGGCCTTTGAATTGTCCCCCCACGATGCGCATTCTGTTCCCTAGCAAAGCCCGTAGCGAACGCCATATGTCGCGCCATCTGGCCGTCGCCAAGCGCTTGACGCATGCGGCAGCCTTCGTGAACAAGGGCGGCCCCCGCCCAGACCAAGGCAGGGGGAACCTGGGAGAGTAGCTGCCTTGCCATTCGACGCCGCCGACATCGCAGCCCTCTTTCAAGTCATTCTGATCGACTTGGCGCTCGCGGGCGACAACGCCGTTGCGGTCGGTCTCGCGGCCGCTGCATTGCCGGAGCAGCAGCAACGGCGGGCGATCTTCTGGGGCGTGGTGTTAGCGCTGGTGCTGCGCATCATCTTCGCCGGCATTACCATTCAGCTCTTGGCTATTCCGGGCCTGTTGTTTGTCGGCGGCCTGCTGCTCTTCTGGGTGGCGTGGCGCATGTGGTCGGACCTGAAGGCGCACGAGCCCGTCATGGTGGGCGATCCGGTGGCTGGCGAGCATGTGGCCGAGGCGATGGTGTCAGGCGGCAAGACGCCGAAGACCTTCGCCAGCGCGCTCTTCACCATCATCATCGCCGACGTCTCAATGTCGCTCGACAACGTGCTCGCGGTGGCGGCTGTCTCCAAGCACAGCCCCTACGTGATGGCGTTCGGCCTGGTGCTCTCGGTCGTGCTGATGGGCCTCGCGGCCTCGGTGATCGCGCGCATTATCAACAAGCATCGCTGGATCGCCGTGCTCGGCATCGTCATCATCGTCTTCGCCGGCACGCGTATGATTTGGGAAGACGGTCACAACTTCTTCCCGGCAATGGTGCCCGCGATCCCGAGCTTCCTCGGCGGTGGGCATCACTAAGACTGCGCGTTAGCGCAATGTCTTGATCGCGTTGCGCGCGAGTTCGTCGGCGCGGTTGTTATTCACGTTATCCGCGTGGCCTTTGACCCATTTCCATTCGACTTGATGCGCGGAATTGGCGGCGTCCAGACGCTTCCACAGGTCTTCGTTTTTCACCGGCTTCTTGTCGGCGGTTTTCCAGCCGTTCTTTTTCCAGCCGTGAATCCATTTCGTCAGGCCGTCCATGACGTATTTTGAATCAGTGTGCAGCCGCACTTTGCTTGGCCGCTTCAAGGCTTCGAGCGCCATGATCGCGGCCATCAGCTCCATGCGATTATTGGTGGTCGCGGCCTCGGCGCCGGAGAGTTCCTTCTCCGTGCCCGCATAATGCAGGATCGCGCCCCAACCGCCGGGCCCCGGATTGCCGCTGCACGCGCCGTCCGTCCAAATGTCGACTGTGTTGCTCATGGCGCCGCTCTATCGGGATTCGGCGCATCGCGATCCGGACGGAGAATGAGCCATGAATAGAGGCCTGTAAGTCCGCCCATTGTTGCGCCATAGAGCAAACTAATTCCTGCGTGAGCCCACCAACTCCAACCGAACGAGAGAAGGACAAGCGTCGGGCCCAACACAGCGCCGCATAAGGCGCCTGCGATGCAATAACTGCTCCGGCGCCGCCAGTTGCGCTTCAAAGCATGCACGTGCCACGCGACACCAAGCGTAAGGCTGGCAATCAGACACACCGGAAGAGAACTCATCGCGTACATGGCGACGAAGGCGATAATTTCCGGTTCATAGGGTGACGGCGAGGCGGCGTAGAACCCGATCCAGAGCAATAGGCTGGCCAAGAGCCACGCGAGTATCGCGCCCCCCAAGGCGGCTCGAAGGATTTTGCCGGAGTTGGTCAAGCGACGACGCCCTCAGCGCGATCGAAATCAACCGCCATAATCCCCCGCACCCTTCGCTTTGCGGTGGAACGCGAGCTTATCCGCGTACTCTAACGGGTCTTTGGGTTTCACCATTGCGCCCGGGGGCGTGTCGCCCCAATCGGTGAGGCGGGTAGCGAAGAAGCGGAGTGCCGCGCCGCGGCAGAGCGTTGGCAAGGCTTCGCGTTCGGCATCCGTTAAAGGCCGGATGGTTTCATACGCCGCGATCATCGCCGCGCCACGGGCGAAGTCGAATTCGCGCGGCGTAGCGAAGCACCAGGCGTTGAGGCAGACGGCGAGGTCGTAGGCCAGGAAATCGGTGCAGGCGAAATAGAAGTCGATCAGGCCGGTGAGGCGATCGCCGAGGAAGAGCGCGTTATCTGGAAAAAGATCAGCGTGGATCGGGCCGCGCGGCAAATCTGTCGGCCAGGCTGCGCGCACTTCGGCGACGTCGCGTTCGATCAGGCGCGCAAGACCGGGGCGCAGATATTCGGCTTGCGCCAAACGCGGCGCGATCAGCTTTTCCCAGCCATCGACCGAGAGCGCATTCGCCCGCGTCAGTTCAAAGCCGTCGAGCGCGACATGCATGCGCGCCAACGCTTCGCCGATCGCCGCGCAATGGCCGATATCGGGCGAACGCGGCCACACGCCTTCGAGGAACGAGATGATGGCGCAGGGTTTGCCCTTCACATGCGTGTAGAGCGCGCCTGCCTTGGTCGCGATCGGCAACGGCGCCACCACGCCGCGTTTGGCGAGGCGCTCCATGATCCGCATGAAGAAGGGCAGATCGGCTTCGTTGGTGCGCTTCTCAAATATGGTGAGGATGTATTGGCCCTTCTGCGTGCCGAGCGCGAAGTTCGAATTCTCCACGCCTTCGGCGATGCCCTTGCACGAGGTGGCGGGGCCGATGTCGTATTCGGCGAGCAGGTTCGCGAGGTCAGCGTCGGAGAGTTGGGTATAGACGGCCATACTAGCGCTGTTCGATCCGCGTCACGTTCCGCTCTTCATTCAGATGCACCATCCAGCCCGCCGTATGATGGCCCGCCAGCATGACGCGGGTGATTCGCTTGTAGTGCATGACGAAGCGGTCGAGCGCTAGGTTTTCTTCCGGACTGAGCGGTCGGCCAAGCGTTTCTTCCTCCTGCTGCCCACGCCAGCGACGCACGATCTCCCAGGAGGGCGCGCGGAGATAGATGAGCGCGTCGAAGGCGGCGAAGAAATCCGCGTAATCGGTGGCGAGCAGGTCGCGTGCGTGGGCGCGCCAAGCGCCGTCAACATCCTCGGCTTCGACAGCGTTCAGCGGGGTGGGATCGGGCGATGGCGGCAGGGCGCCGACGCACCAACCGTCGAAGAGAATGGCCTCGGGGCGGCCAGTGAACGCTGGCCAAGCGGCTTCGGGTGCGCGGTCGTCGCGGGCTTTGTCGAAGCGCGGCAACAGCGTGCGCGCGCCGCCATCCGCCTGCTCGAGCGCCGCGATGGTGCGATCCGCAAGGTCGAGATCATGCGTGCCGGGCGGCCCGCGCGTGATGCAGAGCGGATGCACTTCCTGGGCCAGCGCCTCGCGTTCGGCGCGCGTGAGATACACGTCGTCCAACGAAAAATGCGCCACGCGCGGATGGCCGGCGGCATAAGCGCGGCATTGATGCGATTTCCCCGAGCCCTGCGCGCCGCCGACGCCGATCAGAGCGGGCCGATTGGGATTGGCCGCGCGTGCAATCTCGATCAACTGATCGAGCAGAGCCGTCACGCTGAGTGCTGGCGATGCTCTCACTGCTTGGAAGGTGTCCCTGTTTCAACGGTTTGATAGATCGCGTCGATGATTTCCGGAACGGTTAGCGTGAAGACGCCGCCTTCGGCCTCTCTCCAAGTGCGATAGCCCTCCTCGAATTGGAGATCGGTCGGTGGACTATCGTCAACACGATGGGCGACCGAGTTGCGGAGCGCGGTTGAGGTGATTGGGAGATGTGACGCAATGAGCGGTGAGGCGACGATGTCCGTGATTTGCGGAGCAGGTGCGGGCACGCCCCACATCGAAATATGTATCGTCTGGCCGTGGTCCTCGATGCGTCCAACACGAACGCGCGCATCGGGATGCCCTGGCGGTTGAAGAGTCCACACTTGGCCGACCTCGAATGGCTCCTCCTGCGCAAAAGCAGGTGAAGCTAGCGCAAACAAGGCAAAAGCAAGGAGGAGGCGCCGGATCATCGTTTCACTCCGCCAACACGCGCGGCAGTTTGAACACCACGTCTTCCTTGGTCACCCGCACTTCTTCGACGCGCGCATCGAAACGCGCGGCGATGGCGGCGATCAGGTCTTCGACCAAATCTTCCGGCGCGCTGGCGCCGGCCGTGACGCCGACCGTGCGCACGCCGTCGAACCAAGCCCAATCCACATCATCGGCGGAGGCCACGAGTTGCCCATCGCGTGCGCCGGCGCGCTTGGCCACCTCAACGAGTCGCACGGAGTTCGAGGATTTCGGCGAGCCGATCACCAGTACAAGATCAGCTTGCTCAGCCATCGCCTTCACCGCGTCTTGGCGATTGGTGGTGGCGTAGCAGATGTCTTCCTTGTGCGGCGCGGCGATGCCAGGGAAGCGGCGCTGCAACACGCCCACCATTTCAGCCGTGTCGTCCACCGAGAGCGTGGTCTGCGTCACGAACGAGAGCTTCGCCGGATCGCGCGGCGCGAATTTCTCCGCGTCCTCGACCGTCTCCAGCAACGTGATCGCGCCAGCCGGCAATTGCCCCATTGTCCCGATCACCTCCGGGTGGCCGGCATGGCCGATTAGCACGATCTCGCGGCCCGCATTGAAATGGCGCTCGGCCTCGACGTGCACCTTGGAGACGAGCGGGCAGGTGGCGTCGACATAGATCATCGCCCGCGCCCGCGCCTCGGCCGGCACGGCTTTCGGCACGCCGTGGGCGGAAAAGATCACCGGGCGGTCGAGCGGGCACTCGTCCAATTCTTCCACGAACACCGCGCCCAGCGCCTCCAGGCGCTCCACGACGTGGCGGTTATGGACGATCTCGTGGCGCACATAGACCGGCGCACCCCATTTCCGGATCGCCTGCTCAACGATCTGGATGGCCCGGTCCACCCCGGCGCAGAACCCGCGGGGGGCCGCCAACAGGATTGAAATGGGGCGTTTTTCTGGCAAGCGGGCCTCTGGGGCGAAGTTTACACGCATGGCGCCAGGGTTAGTTGCCCGGGGCCAAAGCGGAAGCTATCACGACCTGACGCCGATTGCCTGCGGGTGGGGTGAGGCATGCAGCCGCCGCTGCGTGGCCCCTTTTGGTTCGGCGCGAGAGGGTCTTCGATGAAGCTTCCGGCAGCTTTGATGCTTTCCGCCGCCCTGGCGATTTCGGCTTGCGCGTCGAGCGAAACGCCGACGGTGGAATTGCCGGGCGGGGTGATGCCGGAGAACCAAAACGCCCAGGCGCGAGAGCCCACCTTCTTCGATCGTATGTTCGGCACCGATCCGCGTCCGAACGCCGGCCCATGCCCGCTGATGGGCGTGCTTTACGACAATTCGCGCATCGTCGATTTCGCCGCCGACGGCAATCAGCGTTACGCCAACATCGAATTCACCGGCGAGATGCAGGGCGTGCGCGGCCTGTGCCGCTATGTGGAAGCCGATCCGATCACCATGGCCATCGAAATCGACATGGCCTTCGGCCGCGGCCCGGCGGCGACCGAGGCGCGCCATACCTATCGCTATTGGGTGGCGGTGGCCCGCCGCGGCCGCGCCCCGATCGAGAAGGTCTATTTCGACGTCGACGTGCGCTTCGACCGCAACCAGCAGGTCGCCACCCGCACCGAGCAGATCGAACGCATCGTCATTCCGCGCGCCAATGAAGGCGTCTCAGGCGAGAATTTCGAAATCCTGGTCGGCTTCGAACTGACGCCCGAGCAGCTGCAATTCAACCGCGACGGCCGCCGCTTCCGCATCGACGCCGCGAGCAACGCGGGCGGCTAAGTTTTGGACAATGGGCAGTAGGGAATAGGCAGTGGAGGCGCCAAGCCGCTGCTTGCATTCCCATGGCCCACTGCCTACTGCCTATTGCCTCAATGAAAGACCTCGCGACCGCACTGAGCGCGGCGAACGCCGCTGTTTTCACAGAGCTTGGGCTCGACCCGAAGCATGCGGATGTGCGCCGATCGGACCGCCCGGACCTCGGCGAGTTTCAGGCCAATGGCGCGCTGGCGGTGGCGAAAGCCGCCGGTAAGAAGCCGCAAGAGGTGGCCCAAAGCGTCGCCGCCGGCTGGACCGCCACCGATCTCGCCGCCGCGCCCACCATCGCCGGCCCTGGCTTTCTCAATTTCAAAGTGACGCCCGAAGCGCTGGCCAAGCGCGCGCAATTCGTGGCGGAGGATGAAAAGGCTGGCGCGAGCCCGGTTGAACACAAGCGCCGTGTCGTTGTCGATTACGGCGGCCCGAATGTCGCCAAAGGCATGCATGTCGGCCATTTGCGCGCGTCGATCATCGGCGAGAGCGTGAAGCGCATATATCGCTTCCGCGGCGATGAAGTCTGGGGCGACGCGCATTTCGGCGATTGGGGCTTCCAGATGGGCCTCGTCATCACCGCGTTGGAAGATGAACTCGGCGGCTTCAATGATCGCGCCAAGCTCGACGCGCGGCTGAAGACGCTGACGCTGGACCAACTCGAGGCGATCTATCCAGCCTACGCGGCCAAGGTGCGCGATGGCGACACCGACGTGCGCGATCGCGCGCGCAAGGCGACGGCGGCGCTGCAAGGCGGCAGCGCGTTGCATCGCGAAATCTGGAAGGCGATGCACGATGTCTCGATGGCGGCGCAGAAGCGGGACTTTGCTGCGCTAGGCGTCGATTTCGATCTCTGGCTCGGCGAAAGCGACGCCGATCCGCTGATCCCGGATATGGTCAAAGACCTCGAAGCCAAGGGCTTGCTTGAGGAGGACCAAGGTGCGCGGATCGTGCGCGTGGCCGGGCCTGGCGAGACGAAAAAGAAGAAGCTGGATGACGGCAGCGTGGTCGAGGTCGAGAGCCCCGATCCGCTGCTCGTGGTCTCCAGCGAAGGCTCGGCCATGTATGGCACGACCGATCTGGCCACCATCGTGCAGCGCGTGCGCGATCAGAATCCGGATATGATCCTCTACGTCGTCGATCAGCGCCAGGGTGACCATTTCGAGCAAGTCTATCGCGCCGCCGCGAAGGCCAATTACATTTCTCGCGACAAGCTCGAGCATGTCGGCTTCGGCACCATGAACGGCGCCGACGGCAAGCCGTTCAAAACCCGCGCCGGCGGCGTTCTGAAGCTGCAAGACCTGATCGGCCAGGCCGAAGAGAAGGCGCGCGAGCGGCTGAAGGAAAACGAGATCGGTGCGGATTTCTCGAAAGAGGAATTCGAGGACGTCGCCCACAAGGTGGCGATCGCCGCGATCAAGTTCGCCGATCTCTCAAATTTCCGCGGTACGTCCTACGTGTTCGACCTCGACCGTTTCATGAGCTTCGAAGGTAAGACCGGGCCGTACCTACTCTACCAAGCCGTCCGCATCAAAAGCATTCTGCGTAAAGCCGACGAGCAGAGCGTGAAGCCGGGCGCAATCGCGATTGCGCATGAGTCAGAGCGCGCGTTGGCGTTGGCGTTGGATGCGTTCGACGGCGCATTGCGCGCCGCCTACGACAAAAAGGCGCCGCACTTCCTCGCAGAGCACGCCTATTCGCTGGCGCAAGCGTTTTCGAGCTTCTACACGCACTGTCCGATCCTGCCGTCCGAAGGCGCCGTCCGCGCCTCGCGGTTGGCGCTCGCGGCGGCGACGTTGAAGCAGCTCACGCTGACGCTCGATCTCCTCGGCATCGACGTGCCGGAGCGGATGTAACGTTACGTTAGTCCCTTGCGTCACAGCGTTTCGGCTCGCAGGCTGTCCGCAAAGACCAAGGGGAAACGACGATGGCGCAGGCGCGGGTCAACGGTATCTCGCTGGAATATGAGACGCACGGCCCCGAGGACGGCGCGCCGCTGCTGCTGATCTCAGGCTTGGGCACACAGCTCACGCGTTGGCCGCCCGGCCTCTATGAGAAGCTGGTGGCGCGTGGTTTCCGCGTCATCCGTTTCGACAATCGCGATGTTGGCCTGTCGCAGAAATTCGCCGGCGCGCCCACCATCGAAAGCGTCGTCGCCGCGCGTATGCAAGGGCAGGCGCCGGATATTCCCTATACCCTGGACGACATGGCCGCCGACGCCGTTGGCGTGCTGGATCACCTCGGCGTCGATCGCGCCCATATCGCCGGCGCGTCGATGGGCGGCATGATCGGCCAATTGGTGGCCGCCGATTACCCTGAGCGCGTGCTTTCGTTCACGGCGATCTTCACCACGACCGGCAATCCGACGCTGCCGCCGTCAAAGCCGGAGGCGATGGCCGTGCTGACCACGCGTGCGCCCGACCCGAACAAGGATATCGAGGCTTACGTCGAGCACGTTGTGCGCGGGGCGCGCACCATTGGCAGTCCCGCTTATCCCTTTGAGGAAAGCCTGCTGCGTGAGCGCGCCTTGACGGATGTGCGTCGCGCTTACGAACCCTTGGGCGTCGCCCGCCAGCTCGCGGCGGTGATCGCCAACGGTGATCGGCGGGCGAAGCTGGCAAACATCAAGGCGCCGGTGGTGGTGCTGCACGGCGATGCCGATCCGCTCGTGCCTGTGGAGGGCGGGCGCGACCTCGCGGCATGCGTCGCGGACGCGGAATTGCGCATCGTCGAAGGCATGGGCCACGATATTCCGCCGTCCCTCTACGATACAGTCATCGACGCCATTGCCCGCGCCGCCGAACGTAGCCGCGGCTTGGCCTAATGCTTGTTGCGCGCGGACACTTCGTGCGCTTTTTCCTCAAGCCAATCCATCGCCGCCACCGCGACGCCTGAGAAGATGAAGGTGAGGTGGATGATCGTGTACCAGAGCAATTGCTGCTCTGTGTACTGACTGATGTTCATGAAGATCTTGAGCAGATGGATGCCCGAGATCGCCACGATCGAAGCGATCAGCTTGATCTTCAAGCCGCTGAAATCGAGCGTACCCATCCATTCGGGACGATCTGGATCGCCCTTGGCCGCGTCCATCTTCGACACGAAATTCTCGTAGCCTGAAAAGAGAATGATCAGCACCAGGTTGCCGGCGAGCGAGAGATCGACCAGCGTCAGCACGAGCAGGATGATGTCGGTCTCGTCCATGGCCATGATCTGCGGCGCTTGCAGATAGAGCTCGCGGAAGAAGGTGATGATGAGAATGCCGAGGGCGGCGATCAGGCCCAGATAGACCGGCGCCATCAGCCAGCGGCTCGTATAGATGATCCATTCGATCGCCGCTTCCAGGATTGGCGTGCGGGAGCGGGGGGATTTCACGTCGTCGGTCATGCGGGCCCTCAAAATGCGGCGCGAACCTAGGAGCATCCGCGATCGTCGCCAAGCGCGCTCCCGTAAGGGGAGGCTTGCCGAAATGAGCCAACCGCGCTGATGCTCCGCCCAGAGCGAGGGGAGGACAGCATGTACGAACATGGAATGATCGCGCCGGTCGTGGCGCTGGTGATCTGGACGCTGATCATGTGGGTCTGGATGTACGCCACGCGCATCCCGGCGATGCAGAAAGCCGGCATCAAGCCGGGCCAAGCCACGAAAGCGGCGATGGAGGCGCTGCCGAGCGCCAATGTCGCCAACAATTACAACCATTTGATGGAGCAGCCGACGATCTTCTACGCCATTTGCTTCTCGCTCCAATTCTTGGAGCAGACGCAGGAGATCAATATCGGCTTGGCGTGGACCTATGTGGCGCTGCGCGTCGTGCACTCGTTGATCCAGGCGACGACGAACTTCATCCCGCTGCGCTTCCTGGTGTTCTCGCTGGCAAGCCTGGTGCTGGTGGCGCTGACCTTCCACGCCGCGCTCGCGAGCGGCTTGGCCTGGTTCAACTGGCCGTTCTGATTGTTCGGACCGCGGGCCGGAAGCCGGCGGTCCGAACTTCAATCCATCTCCGCGATCCACTCGCGCATGAGGGCGACACCACGGTCGTCGACGAGCTGTCGGCCCGTCTCCGGCATCATTACGCCCGGGTCGGTGCTCTCCATCCGGTAGAGCAGGAACGAGCGTTCCGGATGGCCAGGTTCGATCGCGAATTCGTAGCCGGCCGAACCACGCCCCGCCGCGACCGGCCGCTTCAGCACGCCCCATTGGATCGGCTCGTGCTGGCTCCAGCGCAGATCAAGTCCCGACGTGTGCGCCGGCCCTTGCGGGTTATGGCAGTGCGCGCAATTCACATCGAGGTACGCGCGGGCGCGTTGTTCGAGCGTGCCGGATGATGCGTCGTATGCTTGCGGAACACTTGGCACGTCGGATTCGGGCAAACCGTCGACCAGCCCTAAACGCCGCCACACGTCCAACTGAGGTGCAGTTTCGCCTTCGAGGATGATCGGATTGTTGTCTCTTCCGCCAATTGGAGGCCGATCTCCTGCGCTGCCGATAGTGGTCGTCGGATAGGTCATAGGCCTATTCAAATTTCGCGCACTCGGCCCAATAGGTGTGAGTTCGCCCGCGAGATCGTGGCAGCCTTTGCATTGATTGCGATTGGGCACGGCCCAATCGAGAGTGATCGCGTCACCATCTTCATCAGTGAAGCTCACCGGGATTTGCGCGCCGATCGGCGATAGCCGCGCTTCGGTCTGCGCTTCGTTCCAAACATAGGGCAACGCGATCCAGCCATCGGCGCGGCGGATCAGCAGGCGGGTTTCGAGGAAGCGGACGTTCTGCGTTGGCTGACGCATATCGGCGGCGAACGCGAAGGTCTTGATCAACACTGTGCCGACCGGAAAATCGAACACGCCGTCCGGATTATAGCGCGCCTGCGCGCCCGGCGGCACATAGACGTAGCGAAACTTCAGCGCGCCGTCGGAATAGAGCGGCGTATTGAGATCGTAGGGCGTTACACCCGCGACCGGCTCACGCGCGCCTGGATCATGAAAGAAGCCGTACGCCGACAAAAGCTGCGGCGGTCGCTCAGCGCTGATCGCGGCGACATTCACCGCTGGCGGCGCTTGCGCCACTGCGCCCGCCGTCAGCAGGACGACGAGCGCGAGCGCCGCGGAGATCCAGAGCCGCATCGATCAATTCCTGATCCGCACCTGCGCCGGTTCGGCGATGTCCAGCAGCGGCGGGGGCGTTGGATCGGGCGCGGCCTCTGTCAGCGGCGAACCGGCGACGGGGATGCCCAGCGACAAGAAACTGCCGGACCCGGTGCGGGTGGAGCGATTGTCGCGTACGACGATGCGGACATTTTCGGTGCGGGGCGTGCCGGCGACCGAATACATGCTGGCGCCGTCCCAGAGCACGTCCGGGATCGGCACGCCCATTTGCGGCAGGGAAGCCAGCACGCCCGCCGGCGCAAAACCGGTGTTGCCGAAGCGATTGTTGCGGACGACGATGTCGCGCGGCAGCGGGTTATAATCGCGGTCCTCGAAACTGTCGCGATAGGAGCTGATCAGCACGTTCACCGTGGCGTTGTCGGCGATCTCATTGTCGAACACGTGCACGTTGCGATTGGCCATGATCAGCACGCCGGTGCCGGTCGGCACGTCCGCGACAATGTTTCCGGCCGGCGCGAAATTCGGCGTGTCGTTATTAAAGATGCGGTTCTCGAACACGCGCACGCTATGGCCGCCCTTTTGCGGCAGGCCTGGCAGGTCGAACACCAGAATGCCGCCGGTATTGCGCGTGGCCGTATTACCGAACACGTCGGCGTTGAAGCTGTTCTCGATCTCGATGCCGGCGACGTTGAACTCGGCCACATTGTCGCGGACGATGATGTTGCGCGATTGGCCGACATAAATGCCGGCGTCTGAGGCGCCGCGCGCGATCGAGCGCTCGATCAGCACATTGTCGCAATTGACGGGATAGAGCCCATAGGCGCCGTTGTCCGGGTTTGGGCCGCGCGTCCATTCCACGCGCACTTCGCGGATGGTGATGTGGTCGCAATCGCGCGCCTTGATCGCGTCGCCGCGTGCGTTCTCCACGCCGAAGCCGCGCAGCGTCACATTGTCGGAAGTGATGAGCAGGCCCTCGGCGCCGCGGCGCTGGCCGTCGAACGAGAGCACCGAGCGGTCGTGGCCTTCGCCGCGAATGGTGACGTTGTTGACGTCGAGCGAAAGTCCGCTCGTGAGTTCAAAGCGCCCGCGCGCGAGTTGCACCGTGTCGCCGGGCTGCGCCTCGATCAGTGCGGTCTGCAAGTCCTGCTCGGCTTGCGGGCCGGGCCGAATGCGCCACGTGCGCGCGTCGGCGACGCTGGCGCAAAACACCAAGGATGCGCCCAAAAGCGCGGCGGCGAACCTCATGCAAATCTCCCCACTGTGTGAGGCGACCTTTGCCGGCTCGCCGCCGCGTGTAAAGGCTAGGCTTTAATTGCCCGGGGCCGCAGGCGCCGCCGTGTCGGCGACAGCGGCCGATTCTGGCGCCGGTGCGGCTTCGACCGCGACCGGCGTGACTGTCGAGCCGATTGGCTCGATCGTGCCCCGGAGTGGATTACGCGAGGGTAGAAAAGCCTAACCTAAAGTTCGCGTCAACGCCGAGTTCCAAATCTCGCCACGATATGGATCAAGTCGCGCACAAGGGTCGGGTGGCGCGCGGCGAGCAGTCCAGCGGCGGCAGTGATGCCCAACGTCATCAGCGGACGATCACGGGCGATGTCGCCCAGGCCTATCGGCAATTCGTCGAGCAATTCAGCCTGCGCGATCGCCGTCTCCCGTTCGCGCTTGCGCGCGCGCATCGTTGCAATGAGGGCGAAGAGCGCCAGCGCCAACGCCGCCGCCAACGCCACGATCGCGGCGGCGCCGGCGGCCCCCACGACGGGTTCAGTCGAAGCATAAAGTGCGAAGCCCAAGGCAAACACGGCCATGACCACGGCCGCGCATGCGGCCGCCGTCGCAATAACGGCGGACATGGCGCGGTCGAACATTATCGTCGGCCCCCGTTCAGCAGCAGCCCGATCAGGATGCCCACGCCGAGCGCCGTCGCTGCGACCGCGACCGGGCGCTCGCGCCATTGTCGTTTCAGGTAGCGGTGCGCTTCGTCCAAGCCGTCCTCGATTGCGTCTTGCGCGGCTTCATAGGCTTCCTCGGCGCGTTCGCGGGCGTCCTCGGCAAGCTCTGCGGCGCGCTTTGCCCGATCCGTGGCCATGAAAATCTCTCCTTGCCCAATCCTATAGGAGATCGGTTAGGCTCGCGCTCACGCAAGCCCATGTGGCGAAATGGCGATCAGAGAGCGCATGAGCGAGCCAAAAGTTCCCGAGGCCCCCAAGACTTGGCCGGTGGTCGCGGCAATCGCCATTAACCTAATCCCGATCGTCGGCGTCATGTTCTGGGGCTGGAGCGCGTTTGCCTTGATCGTGCTCTACTGGTTGGAGAACGTCGTCATTGGCGCGCGGAACGTCGCGTCGATGTGGGCGAGTGCGATTGTCGGCGGCGGCTTGAGGATACCGGCGGCCGCCTTCTTCAGCGTCTTCTTCACCTTCCACTACGGGCTGTTCTGCTTCGTGCACGGCATCTTCGTGATGGCCATGTTCGGCGACATCGAGGATGGCGGGTTTCACGCCGAGTCCATTTTCGATCTCGCCGGCGCGGTCGGCGCATTGTTCACGGCGCAGCCAAATCTGCTGATCGGCTTTGGCTCGATCGTGCTGTGGCAGATTGTGCAGTTCGTTCTATTCCTTGTGCGCGGCGACGCGCGGCGCACCAATCCCTTGGATCTGATGGCTGCGCCATACCCGCGCATCATCGTGTTGCACGTCACCATTATCGTAGGCGGCTTCATCCTGATGGCGCTCGACGCGCCGGCTGGCGGCGTGCTCATTCTGGCGCTGGTGAAAACGGCCTATGATGTCGCAGAGATCATGGGCAAGGCGCCGCGTTTCGGCAGACCGCATTCAAAGCAGAGTCCGCGCGGCGGCGATGATGCGCAGCGTCTCATCCCATAAGCCGAGCGCTTCAAGCTCCGCAGGGGAGAAGAAGCGGGCCTCACGCGCGTCATCGCCCGCCTGCGGTTCGCCGGACAGCCAGCGCGCCGCGTAGTCGATCAGAACATAATGGCCCCACGCCTCGCGCTCGCCGCGGCGGGTGAGCACGGCGTCGACCACATCCACGAGGCCGACGAGCTCCGCCGCGCAGCCCGTCTCCTCTCTGAGTTCGCGCAGCGCGGCGTCGGCGGCGCGTTCGCCCCATTCGATCCGTCCGCCGGGGATCGACCAGCGATCCTCCATGGGCGGGGCGGCGCGTCGGATCAGGAGAACGTCATCGCCGCGCAGACACACGACCCCCACGGCAGGTGTCGGCGATCGTTTCGGGTGTTCACTCATGCGCGCTCCGCCTTTCGTTCCATTCCCACTCTGATCGCGGCGCCCGCAACTGCAAAAAGTTCTGCGCGCCGCCGCGATTCCGGTCGCGAAGCGCCGAGTCGCACCGACTCACTCGCTCGTTGAGGCACACTCACGCGCGCGGTTCGGCCCTCTTGCGGCGTCGTGCGCCGGCTCGGACTCAAGGGTGAGCGATGCGGATCGCGCGATGCGTCCTGTCGCAATCGTTCGGCTTCGATGGACGATGGGCAATGCTCGATGGGCTGTCGGGAGCCATGGCGTGCGCGTCGCCTCCGTCGTTCCGCCCCGCGCGAGAACGCGCGTGCTGCGCCAACAAGAGGCTATGGTGAAGCAGGCGTGGATCAAGCGCGCGCGCCGCCGCCGCATTCTTTGTGCTCGAAATAATTTAATGAAATTAACGACTTCAACCGCGATCCAGGAAGGTCAAAAGGAAAGAGCCGCGACACTTGCGTGTCGCGGCTCTCTTGTTCTGGTCAGACGCTCCCTAGAGAGCATCCGGCAGAGGCTTAGCGCTTCGCGGCCTTTTTGGCCTTCGCCTTCTTCGCCTTTTTAGCGGCGGTCTTGCGCGGCGCTTTCTTCGCGGCCTTCGCCTTCTTCGGCGCTGCCTTCTTCGCCTTTGCCTTCTTGGCTACCTTCTTCGTAGCCTTCTTTGCTTTTTTCACAGCCATGCCCTGGCTCCTCTAGTGTCACTGCGACGAGCCGCAGTACGTCTTCATAATGTCATGTGCAAGCGAGATCGCCAGAGAAATTTTCTCGCGCGGCGATTTTGCAACATCACGTCGATTGAAAATCGATGTGAGCACACGAACGAAGCGGCGCTCATGTGTATCGATTCGACGCGCGCGTCACGCGATCAGCGCGCGCGGGTTCATGATGCGATGCGGATCGATGGCCTGCTTGAGTGCGCGCATCAGCGCCATCGACTCGGGATCCTTGAAGCGCGCGAGGTCCGATGTGCGCGCCACGCCGATGCCATGCTCCGCCGAGATCGATCCATTCAACGCGCTGGCGATCTCATAGATCGTTTGGGTGAGGGCCGAGCCCGGGAAGGCGTCGCGGGCCATGCCGATGGGTTGGATGGCGGTGTAGTGGAAATTGCCGTCGCCCATGTGTCCGAAGGCGACAATGCGCACGCCAGGGCAGGCGGCTTCCATCGCCGCATTGGCGCGCTGCAGGAAGTCCGGCGTCTTTGAAACAGGCACACTGACGTCGTGATTAACCTGCGCGCCCTCGGGCTTGTGGCCGGCGGAAATGTCTTCGCGAATACGCCAGAAATCCCTTGCCTGGCCTGCGTTTTCGGCAAGAAGCGCGTTCGCGCCGAAGCCTTTGTCGAGCGCGCCGGCAAGCGCGCCGAGAATAGTCTCGCGCAACCCCTCCGCGTCGAAACTTTCGAACTCGATCAGCACGAGGTAGGGCGCGCCGGGCAGCGGGTCGCGACGGTCGGGAACGTTCTTGACGACGAGATCGACCGAAAGCCGGTTCATGATCTCGAACGCCGCGACGGCGCCCGTCTCGGCCTTCATGTGGTGCAGCAGCTGGAGCGCGGCCCCTGGCGTCGCGGTTGCGACCAAGGCCACCTCATGCGCGCGCGGTCGAGCGAAGAGCTTCAGGCTGGCGGCAGTGACGAGACCCAGCGTCCCCTCGGCGCCGATGAAGAGCTGCTTCAGATCGTAGCCGGTGTTGTCCTTGCGCAGAGACTTGAGGCCGCTGAACACACGGCCGTCCGGCAACACCGCTTCAATGCCGAGCACGAGGTCGCGCATCATCCCGTAACGCAGCACGTGCACACCGCCGGCGTTTGTCGAAATGAGTCCGCCGATCGTCGCTGTGCCTTCGCTCGCGAGGCTCAGCGGGAAGAGCCGATTCGATTCGGCGGCGGCTTGCTGCACTGCGGTGAGCACCACGCCGGCTTCGGCGACAAGCGAGTCGTTGTCGACGTCGAGCGCGCGAATGCGGTTCATCCGCTTTGTGGATAAGAGCACCTCGCCATTCGGCGTTTGACCGCCGACGAGCCCGGTATTGCCGCCCTGGGGCGTGATCGAAACCCGCGCTGCGGCGCACATCCGCACGATATCCGCCACCTCTTCGGTGCTGGCGGGCATGGTCATGAAGGGCGTCACGCCTTGGTAACGGCCGCGCCATTCCTGCAAGTGAGGGGCAAGCACCTCGGGGTCGGTGGAATAGCCCTTGGGGCCGAGGCGCGCGGCGAGGCGCTCGAATAGGTCGCTGCTCATGCACCGACCCTAGCGCTGGGCGGGTCAAACGTCAGCCGCGCGGGGCTGCGGCGCGGCGCAAACGGTCGGCGATGGCTTCGCCAAGGCCATGGGCGGGAATGGGCGCCACCGCGATCGTCTCAACGCCGCTGGCGTCGAGCGCGCGCAAATGCGCGTAGAGATTCGCCGCCGCCTCGACGAGATTGCCGCTGGCCGAGAGCGTAAGCCCGCCAGCCGGGGCTGGCGCGCCGAAGGCCAGATAAGCAGCGCCGGGCGGCGGCGTCACGACATCCAGCAGCACGCGCGCGCGTGGCGCGTAATGGCTCTCCAACATGCCGGGCGCGCTGACGCGTTTGGGGTCGCTGGGGGCTGCAAGTGGCCCAATGATGGCTTCGATGTCCGCGCGCGGGATCGCGCCGGGGCGTAGAAGCATGGCTGCACCGTCCGCGTCGATCGCCACGATCGTGCTCTCCAGACCCACCGGGCTCGCGCCGCCATCGAGCACGACATCGACAGCATGCCCAAGGTCGGCGGCGGCGTGCTCCGCCGTGGTGGCGCTCACATGGCCCGACCGATTAGCGCTCGGCGCCGTGATCGGTTTGCCGAACGCGGCCATCAATTGGCGCGCGATCGGGTGTGACGGCGCACGGATAGCGATGGTCGAGAGCCCGGCGCAGGCGAGCTCGGAGACGGTGCTGTCGGCGCGGCGGGGCGCCACTATGGTCAGTGGGCCCGGCCAAAATTGCAGCGCCAGCTTATGCGCCTTCTCATGAAAGATTGCGTGCTCTTCCGCCTGCGCCATCCCTGGCACGTGCACGATCAGCGGATTGAGCTGCGGTCGGCCCTTGGCCTCATAGACGCGCGCCACCGCCTTAGGGTTCGTCGCATCGCAGGCGAGGCCGTACACGGTCTCGGTGGGCATGATGACGAGCCCGCCATTGCGGAGGGCTTCAGCGGCGGCTTCTACGCTCATGAAGCGCGATAGGCTTCAACCCGGATGATGATGTCAATGTCGCGCGAGATACTGTCGTCAGCATCCGAGTCCTTGCCGATGTCGAAATCATTCCGATCGATGCTGGTGCGGCCATTCATGCTGGCGCGGTCGCCATCGATCGTCAGGGTGAAGGGCAGCTGCACCGCGCGCGTGCGGCCGCGGATCGTGAGTTCGCCCTCGGCGCGATATGCATCGCCCCCCAGGTGTCGAATCGAGGTGGTGCGATAGGTCGCGGTCGGGTGCGTCGCGGCGTCGAACCATTGCGCGCCCGGCAGCGCGCGATCGTGCATGGCGACGCCGTCGGTGGCGGAGGCCGTCTCTATCGTGACATTCGCCGACGAGCCGGGCAGGTCGGCCGGATCGAAGATGATATCGGCGCGCCAGCTGGTGAAGCGGCCGGTGAAATTCTGCGCGCCGTTGATATCGTCCCTGTAGACGAACCCAAAGCCGATCGCGCTGGTGCGCGCATCGACGCGCCAGGCATTCGGATGCGCCGGCGCGGGCGACGTCCCTGGCGCGGGTTCGCCGATGGCGATGGTGGAGCTTTGCTGCGGCGCGTTGGCGCCCGAATCCGCCGCCATCCCGGCGAACGCAAACAAGCTGGCGATCAGCGCGATCGCCACGAGGCTCAAGCCGCCGCCAAGTATGGCGAGCCGCACCGGGTTCTTCGGCGGCGCCTCGGTCTGGAACGGTGGCTTCAAGCCCGGGACCATGTGCGACAGCACGTCGTCGCGGTCGAAGACGTGATGTTTCAGCGCCGCGCCCACGTGCAGCACGGCCAGCACGATCACGCCCCAAGCCAACTTCGAGTGCACGGTCATCGACACATCGGCTACACCCGCGCGCACGCCCTCGGCGGCATGCGGTAGGCCAAACAATTCCGGCACGCGGATCAGGCCAAACCAATGCGTGGCGACAACCAGCGGCTCGTCTTCGTGTACGGACCAGCCGGTGGAAACATAAACCCACCCCGTCAGCGGCAGCGCGATCATCAGGAAATAGAACGCCCAGTGCGTCGCCTTGGCGATGATGCGCTCCCAGGCGGGCATGTGCGGCGGTAGTGGCGGTGGCGGATTCGCCAACCGCCAGCCCAAGCGAACGAGGCTCAGCGCGAGAATGCTGAGCCCGATCGATTTGTGGAATTGGAAGGCTTGGAACACGCCATCGGTGACGACGCCGTCTTCGACCTGATCGCCCATCCACCAACCGAGCGGGATCATCAGCAAGATCGCAATCGCGATCGCCCAGTGCAGGACGATCGCGACAGCTGTGTAACGCTGCTGAGCCTCGGCGCTCACTTAGTTCACCGGTTCGGCGGGCGTGGCGGGGGCCGGGGTGTCCGTCGCAGCAGGAGCCGGGCGCGTGAACTCGGCTTCGATCACGAGTTCGACTTGCGTGGCGACGCCGTCGCTCGCATCAGCCGAAGATGGCACCAGCGTGTTGGCGCCCAAGCCGTAATCGAGGCGATTGAACGTGCCGTGCGCGGAGAAGCCGATCTGTTGGATCGGAAAGCCCATCGGGTGCGCGGCGTGGCTGGTATTATAAGTCGCTTCCAGCGTGATCGGGCGCGTGACGCCTTTAATCGTCAGGTCGCCGGTGACGCGCGCGGTGTTCGGGCCGGTGCTTTCAATGCTGGTTGAGCGGAAGGTCGCGGTTGGGTGCGTGGCCGCGTCGAGCCATTCGGAGTTTTGCAGTTCTGCGTCGAAGTCGCGATCGCCAGCATAGGGCGTGTCAAGCGACCCGGCTTGCACGGTCGCTTCGACTGTCGATTGCGTCGGGTCTTCGGCGTTGAAGTTCAGTGTGCCGCTGACCGTGTTGAGGCGGAAGACATAATTCGAAAGGCCGAAATGCTTCACGCGCACGCTCACCGTTGTATGGGTCGGATCGACCTCATACGTGCCGGTCGGTACGTTCACGACGGCCGGCGCCGGCGGCGGCGCTTCGGTCGGGGCGGGTTGAGAGCAGGCGGCCAAGGCCAAGGCCGCCGCGGCGAACGTCACATATTTCATAAGAAGGGTCTCCCTCGCTACGCGGTCTATGTAGGGCGCCGCCCCCTCGGGACCACAAGTACGCACACCAATGTAACCGACAAGGTTTTTTGCAGAACCTGCGACGCGCCTGACCTAGCGGGCGCAGTCGCGATCCTTATGCTCGTGCATCATGACTTATACCGCACCTATCGCCGACATGCGCTTCGCTTTGGAAGCCTGCGCTGATTTCTGGTCCTTGCGCGCGCGCTACCCGGACCTCGACGAGGATTTGCTGGCCGCGATCCTGGAGGGCGCTGGCGCTTTGGCGGCCGAGACTTTGGCTCCGCTCAATCGCAGCGGTGATCGCGCCCGCGTTTCGCTCGTCAACGATGTGGTCGCCGCCCCGCCTGGATTCCGCGAGGCCTATGAAGTCTTCAAACAGGGCGGCTGGCAGGGGCTCGCGGCCGATCCAACCTATGGCGGCCAGGGCTTGCCGCGCTCCCTCGCGCTCGCGGTGATGGAAACTCTGCACGCGGCCAATATGTCGTTCGCGCTGCTACCGATGCTGACCTTGGGCGCCATCGAAGCGATCGAACATCACGGCGCGCCAGATCAGAAAGCGCTCTATCTCGAGAAGCTGATCTCCGGCGAATGGTCCGGCACAATGAATTTGACCGAACCGCAGGCCGGCTCCGACCTCGCTGCGCTGACGACGAAGGCTGCGCCGCAGGCGGACGGCTCCTACGCGATTACCGGCCAAAAGATTTTCATCACTTGGGGCGAGCACGATCTCGCTCCGAACATCATTCACCTCGTGCTTGCGCGTATCGAAGGCGCGCCGCCGGGTTCAAAGGGCATCTCGCTTTTCATCGTGCCGAAGTTCCGAGACGAAGACGGCTCGCGCAACGCCGTGCGTTGTATCGGTTTGGAAGAGAAGATGGGCATCCACGCTTCGCCCACCTGCACAATGGCGTATGAGGGCGCGACTGGTTGGCTCATCGGCGAAGAAAATCACGGCCTCGCGGCAATGTTCACGATGATGAACGCCGCGCGCCTGAACGTGGGCATGGAAGGTGTCGGAGTCGCCGAAGCCGCGTACCAAAAGGCGCTGGCCTACGCGAAAGAGCGCAAGCAAGGCCTCGTCATTATCGAGCACCCGGACGTGCGCCGTATGCTGTTGACCATGCGCGCCAAAATCCAAGCCGGCCGCGCCATTTGCTACGCCTGCGCGGTCGCAGCCGATGGCGGCGACAAAGCGATGGAAGATTTGCTGACGCCCATCGCGAAAGCCTGGTCCACCGACCTCGGCGTCGAAGTCGCAAGCCTTGGCGTGCAAATTCACGGCGGCATGGGCTTCGTCGAAGAGGGCGGCGCCGCGCAATTCTATCGCGACGCCCGCATCGCCCCGATCTATGAGGGCACGAACGGCATCCAGGCGATTGATCTGTATGGCCGCAAGCTGCTTGGCGATCGCGGCGAGGCCATGGGCCGCGTGATCGCCATGGCCCGTGACGCTGCTGCGCAATCCAAGGACCCCCGCGTCGCCGCCCGTTTGGGCGATGCCGCGACCGCGCTCGAAGAAGCCACCGATTATATGCTCTCCGCCGAGCGCAACGACGCGCTCGCAGGCGCCAGCGCCTATCTCTCGCTCGCGGGCGATGTGATCGGGGGCATGCTCATGGCGCGCGGGGTCGCAAAAACCGAGGACGCGGAGAAAGCCGCCTTGCTCGCCTTCTACGCTGAGATCGTGCTCTCGCGCGTCGGTTCGTATCTGCCGCTAATCAAGCTGACCGCCGCGCCGCTTGCGGCGCTGACCTAAAGCTCAGTCTGGCCGCCATTCCTTGATTGCCTTCTGGAACGGCTTCAGCGGCGCGGGCCGGTAGCGCGGCTTCAAATGGTCCGCATGCGCGCGTTGCAGAACGCTCGGCGCGAAAATGCTTTGCGCGTCATCCAAAGTCGGGCGTTCGCGGCGGGTCCACACTTTCCGCGTCCGCCATGGATAATTGATCGGCTGCAGCGCCTTCGGCAGGCGCGGACGGACGATGTCCGCGTCGAAACACATGCCTGCTTCGCGCATGCGCTGATCCAGCGGCGATTCATCCTCGCCATAGGTGGCGTAGAAGCGCAGACCGGCATCGCGCGCACCCTCGGCGATCCATTTCAGCGCGATGGCCGAAAGCTTCGAACCGTCGCCGCCGCCAATGTCGCCGTGCGAGCCGGTGAACCAGCGTTGCTCATAGGCGCGGCGGCCCAGCCGCGCATTATCTTCCTCGATCCCGTCCCAAAGCGTGACGGGAAAGCCTAAGCGGTTCTCATCCAGCGCCACGGCATGGCGCGCGTTCAGCACATTTGGGCTGACGCGATAATTCGAGAATCTGTGGCTCTTGCTGTCGCCCCACGGCGTAAACGAAGCAATGACCTCGCCGATCCCTCGCTGCGCCACCGTGTCGAACACGCCAAGATAAGCGATCTTCGGCACATCATCAGTGACACGCCGCGTGCCGTCGTTGTTGCGGTCGCCCTTGCCGTAGAGCCGGCGAAACTGCGCCGCCGCTTCTTCATGCTCGCGGCGGGCATCGTCCGTGGCGTTCGAGTCCGGGCGATTGTAATAGAGGCGGAAGCCGTCGCGCGCCTTGTTGATGTGGCGGCGCGAGACGATGCCGGCGGTGTTGATAAAGCCGGAGAGGCGACGCGCGGCGAAGGCGCCGCGGCTGAAACCGAAAATATAAATCTCGTCGCCCGTTTCATAATTGAAGGCGAGGCGCAGATACGTATCGAGGACAAGGTCTTCGAGGCCTTCGCCAAACGCGCCGCCGGCGAAGCGATTGAATGAGGTCTGCGCGCGCTGCAGAAAACTCGTATCCGCCAGCGCCCCCAACGACGAGCCCACGCCCAGCGTATAGATCACCGTCTGTTGTACGGTCGATCCATCCGGCTTCGTTTCCTTGTGTGCGACGCTGCGTGCGATGAGGCCAATATTGGTCAGCTCATCCTGGTTCAGCGTCTGCCACGTGCCGTCCATGCAAACGACGATGCGCTTCATGCAAGTCCCCTTTGCCCTGCGCCAACGGCAATTTAGCCTGTCCTTTGCGTCAACCGAAAGACGAAACCCGCCGCTTTTCTGTGGGGTCGCCCATTTAGTCGGCGAACGGGACCGGCTAGGCTGTACTTATGGACAAACCAAGAATGTCGATGGACGGTACGGAAGAGGAGAACGGCGCGCGCGGGCGGCCGACCCTCGTCTATCCGCTCGGCGAACCGCCCGAGGCAGGGATCGCGCGCGAGATTGCCCCCGGCGTGCACTGGGTTCGCATGCCGCTGCCGTTCGTGCTGCAATGGATCAATCTTTGGCTGATCGAAGACGGCGACGGCTGGACCGTGGTCGATACGGGCATGGGGATCGAACAATCGCGCGAACATTGGCGTGCGATCTTCGAGGCAACGCTCAAGGGCAAGCCGGTGAAGCGTGTGATCTGCACGCACATGCATCCCGACCACATGGGGCTCGCCGGTTGGATTTGTCGTAAATTCGACGCACAGCTTTGGATGAGCCGACTCGAATACATCACCGGCCGCATGCTCGTCGCCGACACGGGCCGCGAAGCGCCGGAAGAAGGTGTTCGTTTTTATCGCGGCGCGGGCTGGGATGAAGACGCGCTCGATTCCTACCGCGTGCGCTTTGGCGGATTCGGCAAAGGCGTGTCGCGTATTCCCGACGCCTATCATCGGTTGAGCGACGGCGACGTCATTGACATCGGCGGCCGCCCTTGGCGCGTCATCACCGGCAACGGCCATTCGCCGGAGCATGTCTGTTTGTGGCAGGAGGAGCTGAAGCTCTTTATTTCCGGCGACCAAGTGTTGCCGCGTATCTCCTCAAACGTTTCGGTGTTTCCCACCGAGCCGGAGGCCGATCCGCTGGCCGATTGGATTGCGTCCTGCAAGAAGCTGCTCCTGGCGGTGCCGAACGAGGTGCTCGTCCTGCCTTCGCACAACGAGCCGTTCCAAGGCCTGCATGAGCGCCTGAACAATCTGATCGACGGCCACGAACGCGCCCTGTCACGAGTGCTGCATCGTCTGCGGCAAGGGCCAAAGCGGGCGACCGATCTGTTCGGGGCGCTGTTCGCGCGCAAGATTGGCCAGGATTTGATCGGCATGGCCACCGGCGAGGCCATCGCCCACACCAATTGCCTGATTGGGCGCGGACTGGCGCGCGCGGTGAAAAACGAAGACGGAGTGGTGTTCTATGAATCCGCCTGACCGCAATCCCGAACATCGCTCCAGCAGCGCGCTGCTGTGCTTCTGCATCGGCGCCGGTCTCTGCATTCTCGCCTACGTGCTCGGCATCGGCGCGGTGATCGGCGCAGCTTTCAGCGGCGGCGATCCCGCACTCGTTGTCGGGAGCTTATTCGCCGCCATCGGTATCGGCCTCGCCGGCGTATCCGGTGTCATCATGATGCTGATCGGCGGAATCTGGATGCTGGTGCAGGTCGTCGCCGACCAAAACAGCAACGCCGAAGAAAAGCGCTACCGCGATGTCGAGCGCTGAGCTAGGGAAAGTACATGATCCTTTCGACCACCTTTGAAGTGCACGGTCGCAACATCGTGCAACATCTCGGCCTCGTGCGCGGCAACGTCGTGCGCTCGCGCTTCATCGGCCGCGACATCGTCGCCAATTTGCGCATGATCGTGGGCGGCGAAATCCACGAATACACCAAGCTGCTAGCCGAAAGCCGCGAGCAGGCGCTCGATCGCATGATCCAGCACGCGCAATCGTTGGGCGCGGATGCTGTCATTGGCGTGCGTTTGGAAACCACCGACGCCGGCCAGGGCCAGGCGACGGAAGTGTTGGCTTACGGGACCGCCGTTAAGCTCGGCTGACGCAGCGGCGCGGCATGCGCCAAACGCCAGGCCGCCAGCGCAACAATACCGGCAGACACGTCAATCATGAGGCCGAAAGCCAGGATGAAGAGGATGTGATGCGTCAGCAGATGGCGCGCCGGCGCGGCGGCGAGTTCGCCGAGTCGCCAATCGACGGCGCGTTGCAGACCCCAATCGAACAGCGCGCCGAGAGCGATCAGGCCAGCAGCTATCGGAACCCAAACCGGTACGTGCGGCAAATCGAGCGGCAGGCCAGCAATCATGTGCGGCGCCGTGTAGGCGACGAGCGTCAGGCCAAACGCCGGCGTCGCCCAAGCATGGATCGTCGCCTTTAGCGACGTTTCGTTTGGACGTCCCGCCGCCAGTGAAAGTCGTTTAGCTTCCGCAACACTCCAACGTGTGTCGGCAAACATGCGCCAGACGAACAGCACGCCGACGCCGCCGGCAAGGCCCGTGAACGCGCCCACGATCAGCGCCGCGAAGATCGGCCCGGCCAACGAAAGCGGCTCGAAACGGATATGCTCCACCCGCATCAGCGCATGCGCGCCAAGGGCCGCCAACACCAACAGCGACAGCACCGGCGAAACAAACGCCGTGGCCCCCGCGCAGAGCGCGATCCCCACCGCCAGCCACGCATGTCTGCGGTGGGTGGCGTTGTCAGAAGCGACGGCAAGGGCCGGGGCGGAAGTTCTCATGGCTCATACTCATGAGCCAACGTCGTGAATTGCGCGTAAATGCGAGAATAACCAAGCGTTTACGATATTTCATGGCAACCTTGCCTTAACGAATTTGGCGCAGCCGCCGCCTATTGGGCAGGCGGCGGCGTCGGCGCCGGTGTCAGCGCTGCCGCCCAGGCCGCGTCGTTGGGATGGCCCACCGAGCGAATGACTTGATCGTACAGCGCGGTCGGCTCGGCGCCCCCGTAGGTCATGCACAGCGTGATCAAGTCAAAGCCCGGGCGCAGCTGCATAGCGGCGTGCACCGGGCGGCGTGGCGATGTCGCTTCCGCACGTTGAATCGGCCAAGCGCCATCGGTTTCAGATGTTGTCGACGTCACTGTCGCCGAACTTGCTGGGAAAATATTGCCGATGCCGTTGAGTGTCGTTGTCCAGAATTCCGTGGTGAAGCGTGCGGGATCAGCGCCTGCGGCGCGCACGGCGTCCGGTGTCGCCCGCGCCGTGCCGGCATTGGCTTGGCCAATGATGTGGCATTCGTTGTTGGCATTGCCGGAGATCACATACGTGAACGTGTCCGTCGCGTTCTGACCGCGCTCTTGCGTTGTGGTCCAGCCGTTTGGTGCGTCAAATTTCACGCGCCCCGCCGGGTCCACCCATTCGCGGGCCGACGCCGCGCCCGCCGCACAAAGTCCAACCAGAGCCGCCGCAATTGCGATCGCGCGCATGTCTTCCTCCCAAACCTTGTCCCTTGGCGCGGACTCTCTCCGCCGCCACGTTGTCGTCAAGGGGCAAAGGGCGGCTGGAACCAGCGGCGGAAGCGCCTAGGATGGAGGCTGGTAGAGGAGACGCCTTATGAGCTTGGCCGGGAAAACCTTATTTATCACGGGCGCGAGCCGGGGCATTGGCTTGGCCATCGCGCTCCGCGCCGCCCGCGACGGCGCCAATATTGTGATCGCGGCCAAGACGGCCGAGCCGCACAAGAAGCTGCCCGGCACCATCTATTCTGCCGCCGAAGAGGTCGAAAAGGCCGGCGGCCAAGCGCTCCCGCTTGTGGTTGATGTGCGCGAGCCGGACAATGTGAAAGCGGCGGTGGAGGCCGCGGTCGAGCGCTTCGGCGGCATCGATATTTGCGTGAACAACGCGTCCGCCATCCAGCTCACCGGCACGCTGCAAACCGACATCCGCCGCTATGATTTGATGAACCAAGTGAACGCGCGCGGCACCTTCATCGTCTCGCGCGCGTGTCTGCCGTATCTGCTCAAAGCCTCGAACCCACACGTACTGATGCTGTCGCCGCCGCTCGACATGAGCCCGCGTTGGTTTGGCAATCACGTCGCTTACACGATGGCCAAGTACGGCATGAGCATGTGCGTGCTCGGCATGGCGGAAGAGTTCAAGGATCAGGGCGTGGCGTTCAACGCGCTCTGGCCGCGCACCGGCATCGCCACCGCCGCGATCGAGTTCGCGCTCGCCGGCGAAGAAGGCATGAAGCATTGCCGCACGCCCGACATCATGGCCGACGCGGCGCATGTGATCTTCACCAAGCCGTCGCGCCAATGCACCGGCAATTTCTTCATCGACGATCTGGTGCTTTACGAAGCCGGCGTCCGTGAGTTCGACAAGTATCGCGTCGATCCAACGAAATCGCTGATGCCGGATTTCTTCGTGCCGGAAAACACGCCGCTGCCGTCGGAGATCAAGATGGGGCCGGCGGGGTGAGTCTGTTTTGGCCCAACCAGGACAGGGCGAGCTGATGAAGGTCTACGTTTTCGCAACAGTGCTCGCCGTCACGGCTTGCGCTTCTGAACGGATCGACACGACCACGAGCCTTGAGCCGCTGCTTATCATCAGGGTTTCGGACGGCTATGAACGTGGGCCGGTGGCGGTCTGCGAAAACGGTCGCTTTAGCTACAACGAGATCAGGCGTGACACCTGTGCTGGGCATGGCGGCGTGCGCGCGTGGATGCAGCAATGACCGCTCCCGGCGAAGTGGAGGCCTCTCTGCCGCCTAACTCTCCCCGCGCAATTGCGCGCTGAGCGCAGCCTGCCCGCCGCGCGCATCGAGCCAGATGCCGAAGAAGTGGCGGCGGAAGTTGGGCCACTCGATCTCGCAGCGTTGTGCGCCGTTGAGATAAAAGCGCGCGGTGTTTGCCCCGGTGCTGACCCCCGTGATGCGGTCGCCGTTTTGCACGTCGGCGAAGCAGGCGGTGAGCGGCGCGCGGAGCGGCTGCAAGGAAGCTTCGCTGCCGGCGCCGCGCTGGCGCATTTCGCTGATGGTGCGGTTGACGAGGGAATTGGCGCGGATCGAGCGTTCGTAGATGAGCGACAAAGCGAATGGGCGTTCCCAAGAGAACGCGCCGCTCGATGTCCAAAGCTCGGCTTGGAACAGTGGGATTGAGAGCAGGCTGTAACGCCCGGCGCCGACTTGCTGGGCGCTGGGAATGGATGCTGCGACTTCGGGATGGCGCGCGAACGCGGGCGTTGCGAGCGAAAAGAGTGCGAGTGCGGCGAATAGGGAGCGGAGAGGGCGCATGTCAGGGATACGCGCCGCCCGCCCATTTGGATCCCTAGCCGCCGCGCGCGGCGGCCACTTCTTGCGGCGTCAGCGCAACCGTCGAGATGTCGATCTTGGCGGAACCCTCGACGACCTCGCGCGAGTGCGAGACATAGACGATCGAGCTGTGTTCCAAATCTATGATGCGGCGGACGGCGACGTTCTTGAAGAAGAGGCTCTGGCGCTGGTTGAAAATCTCGTCGCCGGAGCGGCCTTCATCCACACCGGCCAAGCTGATCGGACCGATGCGCTGGCAGGCGACTGCTGAGTTCGACGGATTTTCGAACCAATTGCCCTGGCGCAGGCGATCCAGCGCGCTGCGGTCGAAATAGGACACGTGGCACACCACGCCCGGAATTTCGGGATCGGTGAAGGCTTCGACCATGATTTCGTTGCCGAGAAAATCGTTGGAGAATTCGCCCACGGAGCCTTCGCGATCGCCGCACGCGGCGAGAGTGAGCAGGGCGCAAGCGGCGGCGGCGTATTTGAGCATGAGGCGTCTCCGGTTCCGGGCCGGAACTTCGCACGCGCGGTCGTTGTTCCCAAGGTTTAGGAATAGATCGGCCAGCCCGGATTCACATCCGGATGCGCCCCCATGACGGCATCCTTGCATTGATTGCAGACAAACCCTGCCTCCGCGCCGTCATGCGTGCCGCGGTGCACGTGCCCGGCGACGCATGGCGCGAAGCCGAAGCGTGCGCGTAGCGCCGCCAGATCAAGCACGCACTCGAAATAGGCCCATTCGCGGCAATTCTCGCTCCAGGCTTGGCCGCGGAAGGTCTCCTTGACCCCGTGCTCCAGCAATTCGCGCTCCAGCGCGCTCAAATGTTCGCAGACCATGCGAGAAGGCTCCGGTGTTGCGCGCCTAGTCACAGGGCTCCGGGTGCGCATCGATCACCTGCGTGATCTCGATCTCGCGAGCAAACATGCCCAAGTGGCCATAACGGCCCCGCGGGCTCAGTCGTCCCATGATCGTCGCGCAGACGCGAAAGCCCGCCTCCAGATTGCTCCCCGGAGGGGCTGCGGCGCGCAATTGAATCTGCGCGGAGCCCCCAGTGTACCAATGTTCGTCGCGCCCCCTTGGCTCAAACACCATGTGTTCGAAGCTTTCGCTGTACACGCCCGTATATTGCCGTTCGCTCGCCGCGAACGGCGACGCGCACGCGGCGACGACCAGGCACGACAGAATGCCAAAGACCAAAGCGCGCATAAGGGCCCTCCCGCCAGGAATGGAGCACGCAGCCGCAGGCGGTTCAAGCACTCGCCCGCGTCTCGCTGCCACGGTTCAAGAATTTCGATAAGTCCTCCAGCGTATCGGCGTCCTTCGGCGACTTATCCCAGCGGATGCGCGAGATGCGCGGGAAGCGCATGGCCACGCCGCTCTTGTGGCGCGTCGAACGCTGCAGGCCTTCGAACGCGACTTCGAGCACGAGGCCTTTGCTTTTGGTGTGCGTCACCTCCCGCACCGGACCAAAACGATTGGTCGTGTTGTTGCGCACGAATTTGTCGAGTTCGATCAGCTCTTCATCCGTGAAGCCGAAATAGGCCTTGCCCACCGGCGCCAATTCGCCGCTCTCAGTCCAAACCCCGAATGTGTAATCGCTATAGAACGAGCTGCGTTTGCCTGAGCCGCGCTGGGCGTACATCAGCACGGCGTCGATCACCATCGGATCGCGCTTCCATTTGAACCAATAGCCCTTAGGCCGGCCCGCCAGATATGGCGCATCGCGCCGCTTGATCATCACGCCCTCAACCGCCTCAGCATCGACACCCGCGCCGCCAATCGCGGGATCAGCGCGCGCCGCCGTCAGCGCGTCCCAAGTCGCGAATGGGATCAGCGGCGAGAGATCGATCGGCGCAAACGGGTGTTGTTCGATGAAGGCTTCGAGCTTGGCCCGGCGCTCTATGAAGGGCAGCGCGCGCAGATCGTCGTCGCCAAGCGCCAGAATATCATAGCAGCGAATGAACGCCGGAAACTCAGCGATCAGCTTGGGCGTCACGCTCTTGCGGTTCAGCCGCTGCTGTAGCGTATTGAAATCCTGCACCCGGCCTTCGCGGCGGATCAGCAATTCGCCGTCAAGCACCGCGTCGAAATCGAACCCGGCGACCAGATCGGGGAAGGATTTGGAGATATCCTCGCCCGTCCGCGAATAGAGCCGCGCCACAAGCTTGCCGCCAGCGTCGCGCCCTGCGGCGGCCTGCACGCGGATGCCGTCCCATTTCCATTCGGCGCTGAACTCGGCGGGATTGAGCGGCGCAAATTCCCCCGGATCAATCGGATGCGACAGCATCGGCGGATAAAAGCGCGTCAGCGTCGCCGTGCTCGGCGCCTCGGCGCGGCCTTCGAGCCAGGCGAACAGATGCGTGTAGGGCGGCGCGTCCGCGTGCCATACATCCTCGATCTCGTCGGCGGACTTGCCGCCAAACTGCGCCAGCGCCGTCCGCGCCAGCCGCGCCGAAACGCCAATCCGCAGCGCGCCGGTGATCAGCTTCAGCAAGGCCCACCGGCCGTTCTCATC
Organism: Vitreimonas sp.; assembly: GCF_036392335.1. Lineage (NCBI taxonomy): Bacteria > Pseudomonadati > Pseudomonadota > Alphaproteobacteria > Hyphomonadales > Hyphomonadaceae > Vitreimonas > Vitreimonas sp. The sequence goes on along the minus strand of NZ_DASVYD010000070.1, from coordinate 1,604 downwards.
GAGCCGATCCAGCCAATCCGCAACCCGCGCCGGCAATTCATCCTTCGCCGTCGTGTTCAAACCTTCGACCACATCGCTGATCGTCAGCTCCGCGTTGGCTCGCGCCTCGTTGGCGGGCCACATCAGCGACACAGTCTCCGCGAGATCGCCGACGAAATCGTAGGAGAGCCCAAACAGCACCGGATCGGTACGCTCCGCCGCTAGATTACGGATGAGCCCCGCTTTTGCGTGCTTGAACGTGAGCGCGCCGGTCATCGCCGCCAGCGCCCAACCGCGATCGGGATCGGGCGTCTCGCGGAAGTAGGTTTCCAGCAGCGCCAGCTTGCCAAGCCTGCGCGGCTCGTAGGCTAAGCGATCGAGGAGGGCGGCGAACTTATTCATGCCGCACTCGGCTCTTCTTCGTCGCCATAGCCGACAAGATGCAGCGCCTTAGCCTTCAGCCCTTGCCCCTCGCACCAATGCGCCAGCGCGTCAGCTTCGCCGTGGGTGATCCACACTTCACCAGCGCCCGTGTCCAAAATCGTGCGCTGCAAATCGCTCCAATCGGCGTGATCGGAGATCACCAGCGGCAGCTCGACGCCTTGCTGACGCGCCCGCGCCCGTATCCGCATCCAGCCCGACGCCACGGCCGTCACCGGATCGGGAAAACGCCGCACCCACGGCGTCTGCAGCGCACCGGGCGGGCAAAGCACGATCGCGCCCGCATAAAAGCTCTTCGGCGCCGTGTCCACATGGCGCACATCGCCCAGATCAACACCGCGCGCTTTGTAGAGCTCCGTCAGCTCCATGAGCGCGCCATGCACGAAGATCGGCTTGTCCCAACCGCAGCGCCGCAACTCCGCCATCACGCGCTGCGCCTTGCCCAGCGCATAGGCGCCCACAATGTGCGCGCGCTCCGGAAACATCGCGACGGAGGCGAGGAGCTTCTTCACCTCATGCGCGGCGCTCGGATGATTGAACACCGGCAGCGCAAACGTCGCTTCGCTGATGAACACATCGCACGAAACGATTTCGAACGGCGCGCAGGTCGGATCAGGCTGGCGCTTGTAATCGCCGCTCACGACGATGCGGCAGCCGTCCGCTTCCACACACGCCTGCGCGGAGCCCAGCACATGCCCCGCCGAGTGCAGCGAAAAACGCACGCCGCCCAGCGTCAGCGTCTCGCCATAGGCCAAGGCTTGTTGCGAACCCGCAAAATCCGCCCCGTAGCGCGCGGCCATGATTGCTAATGTGTCAGCAGTCGCCAGCACGGAACCGTGACCGGCGCGGGCATGATCGGAATGACCGTGTGTAATCAACGCCCGCGCCACCGGGCGCACGGGGTCGATATGAAGGTCCGCCAGCGGGCAATAGAGGCCTTCCGGGCGCGGATGTAGGATTTGGGCCGGCTGCATCGTCCTGGAAAAGATAGGGCGCGCGCGGTGCAATGTCCGCAATCGGTTGCGGATTGTCGATCGCCCCTAGCGCTTGCGCGTCCGCGCCCCTATGTGCGGCGCTTCGCGGGGAGAGACGATTTTCGTATGGCCGAACCCATCATATCCATTCGGGATGTGAGCAAGACCTATAAGTCTGGCTTGCAGGCCCTGAAGCCGATCAATCTGGAC
>NZ_DASVYD010000069.1:0-71290 GCF_036392335.1 Vitreimonas sp. | reverse complement strand
AAAGGGCGAGGGCGCGGCTTTTTTCCCTTTCATGGATAGTGGCCGCCGTGGCCGCGCCTGCTCGCGACAAGAAGGCGAGGCAGGTGGAGCGCCCCTCAGTCAGAGGCGAGAATTTTGCCGTCGTCCTTGCTGAGCATTGTGCTTGAACGAGCGCCGCCAGCGCCGCGCTATCTATCGAAATCGGTCCATTGGTGAAATGCGTTTTCGCTATCCCCGTGGCAAATCATTAGCTCGCCTTTCGGCCCGACATTTGCAAACTCGATTCCATCCGCTCTACGCCAGCACATCAAACGCAGTGCAATCCCTCCCTTTGTTATATGAGTTCGAACGGCTTCCGCGCCGTCGCTGCTGCGAACCTCGTTAAAGTTTGCCAAGTCGTACTTTGGGCAGCCGGCGATGATTTTTGCGCATGCTTCGAACGTAGCGCTCGAGTACTTGGCACTTTGATGCGCTTGGTTGCGCTGGAGCGATTCGATAAATCCAGTGCCGATGAAGTGCTTCGTCGCACGCTCCTTCAAACCGCTCTCCGAGCGGATTTGAAGGGCAGCGAGGCTCAGTGCAAGATGTATCCCTGCTGGGCTGGTCGCCGATTGCCAAATATGCAACGGAGAAAGGTGAGACGGCCAGTGAAAATCTGGGCCTACGCACAGTATCGATGCGTGAATGTCTTCGCTCGACGGGCGGGTGCCTGTAGCATCTTCCGTGAGTTCGCGAACTTTTCCTGAAAAGTTTCGCGCTCCAATCACAGAGGGAACGCCGCAGCAAAGAGTCGGGAGCAGCCCTGGGATTTTCTGAAGCCGCGCTACAGTGGCGAATGCATTTGCGGTGAGTTGTGCGAGTTGCTGCTTCTGCGAGGGTAGCGCGGGCGCAATTTCGACGTCGACGGTTTCAGCAACTTCCGCTCCATGCGTTCGAAGTGCAGATGGTGTTTTCTCAAGCAAAGAAGTATAAACTGCAGTTAGGGTCTTGGCGTCATATTTGTGCTCAAGGTTGCAGATCTCTAGCCATGCTTTGAGTTCGCTGCGGGTAGGGTATTCTTGGCGGGAGTAGAGCTCTTGGCTTGCGTTAGAAGCGCGTGTCACCCGTTCTGGACAATGCCGAGCGTGTTCCGTCAACCAAAGGATGCGGCGCAGTATGTCTTCGAGTTCAGAGGGGCCAGCGCTCCCGCCTGGAATGGCGAACATGGCAGTATCAATGTGAATTGCAAGCATCGCTTCTATGTCTCCACGTCGCGCTTGTTTGACGCGGCACGAAGGATCGCTTCAGCTTCGGTTTGCGATTGATCAAAGAAATCTGCTGGCCAATCGAGGATCGCTCCGTATGGACTTATGTCGACACGGCGGCATCTGCTTTCGGACCCGGCTCTTTCAACGAAGAAAATTCTCACGAGATCCGATAATGTAGATCCCTCGGCTTCTGCAATCCGACGCCGAAATCGATCTATCATGTATTCGCTGTGGGTTTCGAGGACGCATTGTTTTCCGAGCAATGCGCTGGCGAAGAAGAAGTCGGCGAGACGTGCTTGAATTTTTGGCTGAAGGTGTAGTTCTGGCTGTTCGAAAATGAGCAAGCTGCCGGGGGGGGCAAGGAGCGACATCACCAAGATCGGAAGAACTTGGCTCACGCCGACGCCGACATTGGTTAAGTCACGCAACTTCTTGCTGCTGTCGGTCTGAACCTGCAATTGATGGCCAAACACCCCTCGCTCACGAGTGACGACGCGAGCGGCGACGCCCATGTAGTCGGACCAAGCGTCGATGGCGTCCTGCAATGTGCCTGTCGTCGTTTTGAATGACTTGGACTCGATCGCTTGCGGCGACATGAATGTCACCAAGCGAAGGCGGTTGAGATCCAGAACTGCGGCAGTGTGCTCCCCGCGATAGCCAACCTCAGTTGTGTCTTCAAGTGCTTCGACTGGATACACGGGACGAGGTTCGTCGCGCAGTGGGCCAAGATAGCGAATCCCGGAGGTCAGGTATCCGCGCATTGTCTGTTCTGCTGCGCGGAGCGTCCTAGGGCTCTCAAGTGCCGATGTGCGCTCTTCCGGTAGCTCGGCCAGCAGGAGTTGTTCAATCTGGGCGCCAAGTTGCGCACTCCGTTGCGCGCGCTCGCGTTCAATTTCTGAAGATCGCATTGGACGCGGACGAACCAGGTGTCGAATAGCATCTCTAAGTACGACAACAGTCGACTGGCCCGACGGGAGTTCGAAGCTTGGCTCCACCTCGCGAGCCCAAGCGGTGACCGTAGCACAGACGGATTCGGGAAGCGGAAAAGAGTCGATCCCTAGGCGTCGCAGCTTATAGGTGTTCAACGTGCTGCCTACGATTGCCCTTGATACCTCGGCCGCCTTCAGCGCCCGTTGATCAAAGTGGACGAGTGCGGTGACTGGCATAAAATGTCGGAGGAAGCCGCCAAGAATTTGCGCGTCCGGTTTGTCCTCCGAAATGTCCGCAACGGAGATGGCGTCGAACTTTACGTCATAGCGCGTTGCTTCTTGGCCCCCAGCTGCAAAGGTAACCGTCTGTTTGTCGGTGTTTGCTCGGGGCTTGTACTCGGAATAGTAGGACGTCTCGTCTCCCTCTCGCGAAACGCAAGACAGCTTTCCCAAACGCAGTGCCGGATAAAGCCTGTCGAGCTCGCGGTATTGGTGCTCGACGCTGCGCGTATCTGCCCGATCGGATTTTCGAATGGTCCATTCGACGTGACCGCTAATCATCTCGACAGACTGCACTAGCGAGTCTCGAAGCCACGATGGCTGCGGCGCATTGGTCGTCTGATCAACCCACTTGGCGGGCTGAGTTTGGTATTCCCAACTGAATGAGATGGGGCCGCCCTTAGTTGAGCTATTTTTTACATCGTCGAAGGTGCCAAGCTTTATTATGGGGCCGTTCAGCACGAGTGTTCGATTTGGGGGACCATACCTGAGGGTTTGTTTGAGCAAGAGCATGCTCTGAACAATGGTGCTCTTGCCGCTGCTATTGGCACCGGTGAATACGTTCACCCCCGAGAGGCCAAGAGTTTGGCTCTTTCCAAACGATTTGAAATTGCGAAGCGTCCACGATTTCAGCATGGGTGATCCGGTTTAGTAGCTTACGCGAGCGTCCCGCGCCGCTGCTGGGTTAATGCCATTGCACTATCGTTGGGAAGCGAGTGGGCGGCCGGCGCTATGCTCGGCGATCGAGTAGGTCCCTCACGGTGTCACGCCCAACCTGCGCACCGTTTCAACATCAAGATAACCGGATACGGTCAGACTGTTCGCGATCTGATACGCGCGCAACGCTTCTTGTGTTCGCGGGCCCAAGTGGCCGTCGGTCGGGCCCGGATCATACCCTTGCATGACGAGCGCGATTTGGACGCGTTGCACGAAATCTCGAATTTCGGGCTGTGTCATCGGGCGCGTTTGAGCGGGATTGCTTGCGAGCGGGCGGCGCGCAGCATCGCCAACATACGCCGGTGGCGGCGGAGGTGGTGGCGGTGCTGTGTAGACGGGCGGCCGATAGCCGCCGCCGCCCGACCCTGAGTAATGCGATCTGTGCGACGAATGCGAACGATGGCTCGAATGGCTGCGGTGGCTTCGGTGTTGTGCGAGTTGCAACAGCGCCGCGTTCTCCGATGGAGACGAGAAGACGAGCAGCGATTGCTGCGATTCGCCTGATGGCGACACTGTGGGGGCAGCGGCCGCAAACGCTTCCTCTGGAATGCCAAGAAGTGCTGCGGCGCTCGTCACGCCAAAGAGCACGGCCAAGCGATCACGCCATTTCATGGGTGAGCTCCTTTATCGAAATCGGGTGTATCGCGCGGCTGCGCCAGTTTTGATCTGCTGAGAGGAAGAAACCGGAGCATTGGTCTATTGCCGCGCAGCTCAGGCAAGCCGGTTCGTCGACGACATTCTTCCAGTCTGAGATGGATTGACGTGCGAACGGCCAAAGAGTCTCGGTCAGTACGCAAAGCGGCAAATTGTAAATCGAGACGTTCATCCCGCGTGACGCCAAATGGTGGACTGATTGCGCGAGGTGTTCCTGGTAATCGACCGGATCAATCCAGAGCTTCTCGCGATTGGCGCGCGCAAACCCCATAGGCTCAAGCCCCATGAATGCAACGTGCTCAACGAACGGCATCCGCCGGTATATGTAGGAGGCGAGCTGCCTGAGCCGCGGCACGCTGAGCGCGTGCAGGACAACGCGGATTTCGACACGCGCCCGGTTGATTGCAAGGTTGTAGAGGCCAGCGAGGGTTTCCTCGAACGCGCCAGGGGCTACGACGATCTCATCGTGTATGTCGGCCACATCGGCGTAGAGTGGAACGGCCCAAACGGTTGCCTGACTTCCCGCCGCTACGAAGGTTTGCGCGAGGTGAGTGTCGGCAAAGCGCCGTCCATTGGTCAGCACGTGGAGGTGAGTGTTGGGGAGTTGAGCGCGACTCTCGATAAGGATTGAAGCGAAGTCTTCGCCCAAAAGGGTGGGCTCGCCACCTGTAAACCCGATCTGTGCTTCGTCTTTGTCAATCAGACGTATGGTTTGGATCAATTCGTTGACCCGCCAGCTGTCATCTTCGTCGCGAGGCGGTTGGGAGCACATGAGGCAGAGCGAGTTGCATCGCTCGGTGACGAACAGCGTGTTGGCCTGAGAACCACGTCGGTAGAGAATTGATATCTGGGACGAGCCTTCACGCACGCGGAGCACATCGCCAATTTCAATCGCATCGGGGTTGCGCAACGCCGAGATGTTGATGCCGTCGCCGGCGAGCCTCTTGTGAGCGCCAACGCCCGTCAGAACGAGACAATCGCCAAATGGACTCCAATCTTCGGGCGCGACCACCTTAAGAATGCGCACATCTCGCACGCCTTGAACCGTCGCGTGCGTGTAGAGTGCCGCTGCGCGTCTCATCGCTCAATCCAACCCGGTTTGATGGCGTTTGGTGACGCACCGAGCGCCCAGGCATGCAGCGTTCGCATCTCAGCCGGTTGGCGTGCCGCGATCATCGAAAAGAGCGTGTCAAAAAGCGTAAGATTGCGCTCGCAAAAGCTCGTGCCAATCCGTGGCGCGTCAGGCTCACCCTGGGCGATCGCATGAAACACAGGGTCGGCGCCGCAATAGGGGACGAAGGCGCATTGTCGGCAATCAGGATGCTCTTCCGCGATGGCGCCACGCGCCAACCAATGCATAGCGGGTGAGGAGAGCAAAGTGTCCAACGAGTCCCGAACGTCGCCGAGACAAAACCGACCATCTCCGGTTTCGGCCGCCATTCGTGCTTCGTCTGTCGGATAGACGCGACCATCGTAGTTGTAGACGAGGACGCCCAGCCCAGCGCCGGCGGGCGAACGTAGGTCAACGTAGCCAGAATGGAAGGGCGTCAGCATGTGACGCAACGCAATCGCGGCTGTGGTTTCCTCAATCTCAACGCCACGCTCGTTGAGTGCCAGAATGTAGCTCAACGCGCGATCATAGAAGCGAGCGAATTCTTCGGTGGAATAGCCCAACCGTCTTTGCGTTTTTTGGGCAAAGCCATAGGGGGCGAGTGGTCGCAAGAAGATCGAGCGAAAGCCAAGCGCGACATAGGTGTCGATAAGCGCTTCCGGCGCATTGAGCATCGCCTTGGTGATCGTGGGAAGCGCGACAATGCCATCTTCGCCGAGGACCTCACGTGCGCGAGCCAATGCATCGACCGTGCGCCGCCAAGAATCTTTGGTCGGGAGGGCACGTTGCGTTGTATGAATCTCGTCGGGACCATCGATCGATGTGGAAAGATGGATGCCGTGATCCTTGCAGAAATGTAGGTCTTCATTGGTGAGGCGATGAAGCGTAGTCGCCATCGTGAAACGAATTGCGCGTTCGTGTCTCTCAGGATGGCCCTGGGCCGCTTCGACAATTTGACGGACGAGATCGAAGCGGAGGGAGGGTTCTCCGCCCTGGAACTCAATGGTGAGGGCGGGAGCGTCGGATTCAAACACGCGATTGAGCGCCTCGATCGCGTTCACCTCCGACATGTCGCGACCGGTCGCATCGAGCGGCGCTCGTGATACCTGGCAATATTGGCAGGCATGGTCGCAGCGCAGCGTAATCACGAAGATATGGAGGGCCGGCCCCTCAAGCAGGAAAGCCTTACGAGTGCGTTTCACGACGTCGGCGAGACCACCTATTGGGCCTGTCGACGTGTGAAGGCCTCGTGCTTGCAGGTCGAAAAATCGTGGGTGCTCACGCGTGAGAGAGCCGATTTCAAGGGCGAGGCGTGTTTCGTCGTCGACCAAGGCAAACTCGCCGAGATCGTTTGTCAGAACGCACACGCCACCGGCGGCGGGAAGTGCACGCGATCTTCGCATTAGCGAAACCGCCCACAGACCCCGCGACCTCGAAAGCTCGCGCCCATCATTTCCTCCCCTCTCCCACTATACACACTCGACATGCAACGCCAAGTGGTGGCGTAATGGTGCTGGAGGACTTGTGGACGTAGCACTGCCCTAGCGGGAGGCTTAGATGCCGGACGAACCCACCAACGAGCCCGGAGCGCAGCCTGATCCTGCGCAACTGCAAGCAGAAGTCGCCGAGCCGGACTCGACGCTGCAAGCGGCGGAAACTCACGAACAGCCTACGCCGCGCCTTGGAGCCACAGCCGATGACAAATTGGAACAGCCGCCCCCACGAGCCGCGTGCAGAGAGCGTGGGCCGGGCACGTTGTCGAATTGGGTGATTGCTTCGGTTTCCGCCGTCGGCGTACTCGTGGCATCCGTGACCGCCTTAGTTATCGGCGTTCAATTGCGTGAAACATGGCGCCAAAACACGCTCGACTACTTACAGGTGAGAAGCCAGGATTTTCTAGAGTTCGAGTATCGGAGCCCTAGCATGGGCTGCCTCTACGATTGGTGGACGCCGCGCCAAAGAGGCGAACTTGACGAAATCTTGCCTCAAGCCGCGCCCGGAACACCCGCCGACCAACAGTGTACGATGCTCTATGGCGATTACGACGAGTACGCTCGCGTGCTCCTCTATGTCGAGGAAACGCTAATGTACTTCGTGGAGGAAGCGCGGGTCGCGTGTGAGGACAACGTCAACTATGGACGCGAGCTTGATATTTGGCGTCAGGACGTGGTGGCGGATTCTTCAGGTATCTTCGGTTATTACATCCTCAGTCGATTTGGTGACCCCGACCTCGGTTATGCGGCGCAACGTGGGGAAGTCCTTACCTCGCAAGAAAACGTCATCCGCTATATCGAACAAGCGCGCTTGTTTGGCATGACCATGGAGCGGCTGTGTGATCGCGCAGACTATTTTCGAAGTCGCATGCGATTTGCAGTTAGGGAAGAGGCTTGGGAAGTCGAGATCTGCGCGAATGCTAGCGAGCAGGAAATCGGAGCGCAGTTTTCACGTGATCCTTTCGACGATCATTACTGCCGTGTTGCGCACTATGTCGTGCCCACCAAAATCGAGGAATTGTTCAATTGGCTGGAGGAGTTGAACAAGAACCTGCCATGAGTAGGAGGCGCATGCGCATTCAACGCGCGGGTGCAGTCAGCGATCTCACTTCGCCGTGCGGATTCTTTCGCCGATAAGGCGCGCACGTGGCATACGATTGGGGGCGATGTCTGCTTTGAGAAATTGCAGGCGCTACGACCGCTCCTGGGATTTTTTCGGTGGGCCCTGGTTCGATCTGTGCGGCAGGTTGCAAATCCAGTATCCCCATTCACGCATTTAGAATGCCCGAAAGAGGGGTGCGGGTGGCCCTAGAGAGAACATTTCGATCGGCCTTCAGTAACCGAGCGCGATTTTTCGCGCAGTGGGGCGTTGCGTCGTTTGCGCTCTGGTTTGCGTTGTTGGCGCTTTACGCTTGGGGACTTGTTGATGTCGTCCGCCACGGGGCCATCCCCGCGGAATCCAAACGGCTGCAGGATCTACTTCTTTGGCCGATCGCCATCGGTTCGGCGGTGACGTTCTTAGCCTCGGCGTTTGAGTTTCTGCGCCGGGTCTACCGTGTCCGCAGATTCCTCATGGAGCGCGGCGGCGTGCAGTTCGCCAATTGGCCGGTAACCGTGATTGCGTTTGGCTTTCCGATCGCCAACTTCTTTGTGCCCTGGAATCGATTGGACGTAATCCGCGAGACGCTCAGGTCGTATCGCGACACCGGGCAATTCGCGCTCGCCTCCGATCCAGAAAAGAAGCTGCGAACCGCGGGGATCATTTGGGGGATAGCGTCCCTCGTGAACATACGCGGGAATATCGAAGACGTGAGTTGGATGACAACGGTTCTGGTCGTGAACCTGGTGTTGGTCGGACTGTCGCTGTGTACGTTCAGCATGGCTGTGCGCTGGTTATCCGAATTGCAGGCCGATTTCGAAGCGGTGGAGGCCGACGCAGGTGGCTCTGCGTCACTCTTCCAAACTGGCAGCGGGCGAGAATTGGCGGGGAAGATGGGAGTCGTGCGGGCAGTCGGTCATGGCTTGGCCAACTTGGCCAACTTCAAAGGGCGCACAAGGCCGGGCAAGTTCTGGCCCTACCTTGCCTTTGTTCTCGTCCTATCCTTCGCGGGCATGGGCGCCATCATGTACCCCGAGATGTCCGCAAGCATGGAGCGGATGCAACGCTTCGCGGAAGAACATCCCGATCAGGCGACCATTCGCCGAGGGCCTGGGTCTTATTCAATCACGATCCACGGACACCATGACGAGCTGATGCCGGACTTTAGCCGTATGATGTCTTTGATCGTCGTGGGTGTTGTTGCAATCATTGTCCTTCTGTCAGCGGCTGTCGTTCGACGCCTTCATGACCGCGGAAAGTCCGGAGCTTGGGGCTTGCTGCCGTTACCCTTCATCGCAATTGCATCGGCCGCAATGCCGGTGCTCTTCAGTCAGTTCGAGGAGGGAGGTACGCCTAATTTGGCTCTGTTCTTCACGCTCTTCATCAACAACGTGCTCTATCTGGCATCCTTGGTCTTCCTTGTCGTGTTGCTCTCGGGTGCGAGCACAAAAGGTGAGAACCGATATGGACCGGAGCCAGGCGCGTAGTTTTCACCGCTGCGGGATTGGGCGCTAACGTCTGCTCACGGGCACAGTCGGCGTTATGACCGCTTGTGGGATTCAAACGCTGAATGATGGGTTCATGCGAACCTGTGCCACGTATGGGATTAGGTCCGCCCACTGACCGGTCGTGTTCGTGCCAGCCTGCGTCAAAAGCAAGAATAGCAAGAGCAGGTTGCCTTCCAACTGGTCCAGCAAAGAATATTGAAGCGTTGAATTTTGCGCGAGCGTCGCATCGCTCAACAAGGAAAGTGGTGAGTTGTCGTACAGAACGCTATGTTTGCCGAGAACGAATACACCTTCCAGGCTCTCACTCAGATGCTGGGCACGCTGGTCGCGAGTTTGTGGAAGGGGCGCATTATTCAAACCGCGAGTTGTTTCGGACTGCTTGATCCACCCGTGTACGGTGGAGGCCTGCGCGGGGCCGTCGTAGGCGACCACGTAACTCAAGATACCTGGCGGCACGTACCCAGAAGTAAACGCTGTGATCAGATTTCGCTGAAGGCGTTTAGCGGTGGACGCCGCGCCGATGGCGTTGTCGATCTCCGCTGCAGTCAGCACGGACTTCACTTCGATCGTCGCCACAACAGATTCGGCCAGGAAGGCGTTAATGCCGCCGCCTAAGTCGATGCGGGGGTAGTCATTCTTGTAGATGACAATGTCGAACTGGTTGCGCTGTTGTCTGGGCTGAGACTGCGCATCGATAATTTCTCCCGTTCCCACTGCTAGCCTGGCGCTGAGGTGTCCCTGAAGGAACTCGCGTATGAATGCTTCACGAGGTGTTCCACGGTGAAGCGTGTGGCCTGCATTTGCGGGAATTTGTGAGATGCTGAGTAGGTGGCGCTCCACCGCGTCTAGGTGCGCTTTTAACATGGCGGCCTCGTTGCCGACTCAGCGGCAGTTGCCGGCAGCTTACAGTGTTTTCGGCGCAGACGGGTCTGAATGTCCGCTATTCGGCGACTCTGCGCTGATGTCTTTTTGTGGGATGAGCCTGACGCTTGTGGGATATCGTGATATGTTGAGCGCTTTGTGGGGCGAGGAATGGTAAGCGAGATATTCCGAGCGGTTCTGGCTACAGCACGCGAACAGTTGTTGCTCGACTATGACAAAACCACCGGCTTCCTTCATAGCGGAATCAAGGGAGACGAGCGCGCGGAGGCTCTCTCGCACTTCCTAAGTTCTCGGCTGCCGCCGGCCTTCGGCGTAACAACGGGCGAGATCATCGACAGGCGCGATCAGCGAAGTGGGCAGCTCGATTTGATCGTCTACGACAAGACCTGCACTCAACCTATTCTCGCCGGGGCAAAGCATACACTTTACCCTTGTGAGGCTGTGTATGCAGTAATCGAGGTAAAATCGATCCTGACGAAGGAGGAATGTCGTAGGTGTCTCTCAGCCGCAAAAAAGGTGAGGGCTCTGAAGCCGTTCGGCAACTCGTTTGTGGATGCGAGGACGATGGGTGCTCCCGCAAGGAGTGAGGGGCACCGTTGCATGTATGTTGTGTTCGCTTACGCAACCGATCTCAAGGAGGCAGATTGGCTGACGCGAGAGTTTGAGCGCATGACCGAGGTTGGGCGCGAGCTTCAGGTTCCCACTTCCACTATTGACCGGCTATTGGTGCTCGATAGAGGATTGGTGAACTTCGTACGTGAACAAGGAAAAGCGGTCGGTGATGAACCCGCCACGCTATTTACGGAGTTCTTCCTTCACCTAGTAAATTTCCTGGAGCGCGAACGGGCGCGGCGCCCCCGTCTTTCTTGGCAAGACTACGCTCTGGAACGTTCCAAAGGATGGAAGACGCTTGGGAATCACTGATTTTTTCCGCTGTCAGCGCCGACCGGAAATCGGGAGTCCGTTATCAGGAGCCGATGCGCTAGAGTCCGCTTCTGGGATTGAACACTCGTAACCTCAGGGCGATGAAGGTTCGCTTCAGTCAGGCGCGACGATTGTCTTGGCGAGCACGCGTCTTGCGCGATGTATTCGCAGCTCCACCGCCTTGGGCGTGAGCCCCAGCGCGTCGCCTATCTCGCGGTGGGAGGCATCGCCAGTGAGCGAAAGCAGCAGGGGCGCCTTAAGTGCATCGGGCAGCGCCGCAATGGCGTGGTCCAGCCGCGCAAGTAATTGCTCGCGATCATCGTCTGCGGCGGCGGGTTGTTCGATCTCAAAGCCGGGCCGATATATGTTCTCGGCCCGGTAGAAGAAGCGACGCACAGCCCGGCGTCTTCGCCAGTCGCGGCACTTGTTTATGGCGATGCGCTTTAGCCAGATTCCAAATGGTCGTCGCCCATCAAATCGCGACAGCGCCCGCCATGCTGCAACGAAGCTTTCTTGCACCAGATCGAGCGCTTCCGCAGGATCGCCCGTATAGGCGCGCACGAGACGGTAGAGACCCTCCTTGTGACGGCGCATAAGCTGGGTGAATGCGCTCTCCTCGCCCGCCAGCGCGGCAGCGGCGAGCGCGGCGTCGCTGCGCTCGTCCGGCTCGCTCATCGCTCTTCGGCGATCAAAGATTCGATGACGGTGGAGTCAAAGACCCTCTGCTGATCCGGCGTGAGCACTTCACGCATAGAAAAGATGTGGCGGATGGTTTCAGACTGAAGTTCTCTCATGGCGCGATGGAAGCGTTCGGTCGCGGCGATGACGCCTGCTCCATAGCCGTGTTCTGTTCGAATAGCTTCCGCGAGGTCGGCGTTGGCTGCGCGCATTTCGAGCTCAAGGGCCTGGCGCCGCGTTGCGAACTCGGCTTCGATACCTTCGATACGACGGGCTTGCTCGGCTGTCAGGTCCAAACGCTCGTGGACGAGGTCATGAAGACTGGGTGTGTTGCGTTGAAACGCGTGCATGCCGAGCCATACCCCGCCAAGCCCCGCAGCGAAGGCGACGAGTGCGGTAACGATCAATCCTGGCCACGAGAGCTTCACGGCTTACCCTCAAGCAGGGTCGAGGGCGCGTAAGGCGGGTGCAATGAGAACGGGGAGGCTTCCACCGGCTGAGCGCCTGCGGCAGCGCCGGCGGCGGCGCCAGCAACCATTATTAAGGCGACGAACGCCGCCCGAACGCTCAGGAGTCCGGCGACGTCCGGCGCGCGCCCGGACCCGATTGCGGCCCACACCCTCGGCTCGATTTGGTTGAGCTCGACTTGGGCGCGGCGCTCACGCCAAGCGGCGAGCAAATCGTCAAGGTTGGTTCGCATTGGCTCTCTCTGCTCCACAGCTTACGCGGGGCTGCTTCCTTTCCCTCAAGCGCGCCGTTGTGGGAAGAGGGAATTGCGGTTGGGGTGCGTATAGCAGGTGCGAGAGCTGGAGCCTGGAATGGGTCAGTTGAGTCGACGCGGAGTGCTGTCGCTTACGGCTGGTGCGGGGGCGGCGCTGTTGACGTCCGTTGCGATGGCGCAACAGGGTCGACACGACATGCATGTGCGCCGCGACGCCGGATGCGGCTGCTGCCTCGCCTGGGTCGAACGCATGCGCAGCAGCGGCCGCTTTATCATCGGCGTGACGAACGACGCGGACATGGACGCTGTGAAAGAGGCCCACGGCGTCCCAGCCGATCTGGCGTCTTGTCACACCGCTACCGTGGCGGGCTTCGTTGTCGAGGGCCACGTTCCCTTGGACGACATAGTACGCCTCATTGAGATGCGGCCATCGGGTGTGCGCGGCATCGCCGTTCCTGGCATGCCGATCGGCTCGCCGGGCATGGAGCGATCAGGCATGGGCCGCCAGGCGTTCGAGGTCATCGCGTTTTCGGGCGACGGCGACAGGTCGGTGTTCGCACGATATCCGGCGCTCGGTTGACGAGGAGTGAGATCATGCAATCGGGTTGGATGGCGGCGTTAGCGTCGTTGGCGGTTTTGGGCGGCTGCGCGCACGGCATGGGCCATGGGATGATGAACCACGACGAGATGATGCGTCATTGCCAAGCGATGCAGGAGCATCATGGCGATGCGGCCCATCATCGAGACCATGACCCGGCGCGGCATGGCGGCATGAGCCATGAGGAGATGATGCGTCATTGCGCCGAAATGCGCGACGGCGAGGCTGCCCCTCATCATCCTTAGTTGACAGAACTCACGCGCGCGCCGCGCGCTGCTTGTTGCTCCAGGGTGCGAGCCGGGCGGAGACTTCTTCAAGCGAAAAGCCCAGAGCTTGCCAACTGAAGCAGGGCAAAATCCTCGCGGTGCGAAAGGGCCGTCACAACCGCGGCCGCCAATACGCCCTCGGACAATGGCCGAACGCGCGAGCGTCGATGTCGCCATCGCCCATGGCGTGTCGGCGCGCGCCCACACCTGGGGCCAGCCTTGTGGAGCGACTCGCCTGACGCGCGCGTGAGCTCTTTTCTGGTTTTGAGGGATTTGGGCTGCTGCTGCGTAGGAGGTCGTGGGCGCCGTCAACTCGCACACGGCGCCCGCTGGGGGCTCAGATGTCGGGCAATGGTACGGGACTGAAGCGCGTGGCGCGCCAGGTTGCGTTGGCGGGGAGGGTGATTGCCGGGCGCATCTACAATTGGCTGCCCACCGAGCCTTATCTCAAGGGCGCTTATCCAACCTATGAAGCGGCGATGGCCAGCCAGCGCAAGGGGCGCCTGGCGGGCTATGATCATCCTGAATTGATGACGGCCGAGCACGTCGAGCTCATGAGCGTCATTCTGTCTTGGGACTATGCAATTCTTTTCTGGCTCGACCGCCTGCTGCCCCGGGTCGATCGCCTGATCGACGCTGGCGGTCATGTGGGCACGAAATATCGAGCTTTCCGGCACGTCCTCGACATCCCGCCCAATTTTGAATGGATCGTGCTTGAGATCCCTTCTGCGGTCGAACAAGGACGGTTGTTGGCCAGACGCGATGGACTGAATTCGCTTCAGTTTGAAACTGAGGCCAGCGCTACGCCGCCTGCCGATCTGCTTTTAGCGTCTGGCTTGCTTCAATATTATCCCGACGCGTTTTCCAAATTGCTTCGTCAATTGCCGAAATTGCCGAGCCATCTGCTGGTCAACAAGGTCGCTTTACGAGACGCCCGACCGGTGTTCACCATGCAACGCATTGGCCCCGCACGGGTGCCGTATCAAATTCGCAATCGCCAAGCCTTTCTCGCCGACGTGCTGAGCCTGGGATACGAGATCGTGCACGAGTGGGACATTCCCCAACTCGCGCACACCATTCCAACCCATCCTGAATTGGGCGCTTCGCACAGCGCGGGCTTTTACTTCCGGCGGACAGGAGCGCCGGCGCCGGGCGCTCGGTTCAGAGAGAGCGCCGGCCCGATCCGCGTGGATTAGTCCATGTCGAACGTCGCCGACAAATTGTACGCGCACGCCTCGGTCTCGGCTCTGATCTGGGGGCGCCGCGATCTTTACGAAGCGCGCTGGCTTATGCCGGCGCCGCCACCGGCTTCGCCAACACCAAGCCTGCCATGCGTTGTCCATCCTTGGGTGACGAATATGAGGACGATGCTGTGCCCATTGTGCGGCATGGGTTTGTGACCTCAGCCCGCTGGTGTTGTCGCCTCGCCGCGCCCGGCTAGTATGGCCCGCAAGAGCGCAAGGCGCTGTGAGAGCCTGCCCCGCTCGGCAAACGCCAGGCCCGCATAAGCGCCGGCAAGCACAATGGCGGCGGCGAGCGTGTACTCCAGAGCGGACGCCGCCCATATTGCGTGGAGCGCCGCTGTCGCCGCCGCCGCGCACATAGCCCAAAGCAGTGGCTGAGCGATGTTGAGAAAGTAATCCTTTGCCGATGCGCCCACGACATCCAGGTAAAGCGGGAAGCGGCGCACGGCGAACAAAAAATAGGAGACAGTGTAGGTGATGGCCACGGCCAGCGCGCTATGCAAAGCGGCCAGCGGAAGAAGCACGACCCACACGATCGCGAACTCAGTCGCCAGCCGCAGGCGCCGCCCGGTAGCGCCGATGGCCAGCAACATCGATCCGCTGATGGCCAGGATGGATTGAAGGCAAACCACCGGCGCAAGCGCTGTGAATATTGGTGCGGCCGGCAACCATTTGCTCGAGAGAAACACTTCAAACAATGCAGCGCTTGTCGTCGCCGCCACAGCCAGCGCAGGGAATACGAGCGCTGCGACGATCCATGTGGCGACCAGGATGAGATCGCGCGTTGCGGCGCGATCCTCACGTATCATCACCATGCGGGTGAAGAGCGCATTCTGCAAAGGAAACGTCAAAAACTGCATCGGCAGAAAGGCAATGCGGCTCGCCAGCGAATACGTTCCGACAGCGCCAGCGCCGATCAGACGGCCAATGATCAAGGGGTCGAGCTGCCGGGAGAAAAAGGTGACAAGGCTGAGCGCGGCCGTGTCTCGACTGAAGCGGATGTGGGGACCGAGAAGGGCGAAATTCAATCGAAGCGCGGGACGAAACTGCGTTGTGCAAATCGTGATCACGGCTTTCAGGAGCCAATAGGTCAATTGCTGGGCGACAAGCGCCCATGCGCCGGCGCCGGCGAAGGCAAACGCCAAAGCGCTCGCGGTGCCGCATATCGACGCTGTGAGTTCCGTGGCCGCGAGCGTACGGAATTGCTCGCGCTGCTGCAGCTCAGCGCTCGGGGTCGCCAGCGCCGCCTGCATCAAGGGGATGGGCGCCAACACCAATATAATGGCGATAAGCCGGGGCTCCTGCAGCAGCCACGCTGAGGGCCAGGCGATGGCGACAAGAAAAACCGAAAGCGCCGCGCCGACCGCTGACAGAAACCAGAATGCGCTGGACCAGGTTGCGTGCTCGCCTCGATCAATGCGCACCAAAGTCTGACCCAGCCCTGCATCGCTAATCGCGGTCGTGAACCAGACAAAGGCGCCGGCCATCGCCACCAGGCCAAATTCCGCCGGGGACAATAAGCGGGCAAGAACAGGGATAGCCACGAAGCTTGACACCGCCTGAATCACACGGGCGGCGGTGAGTGCGGCGACATTGAGCGCGAATTTCCGGAGCGCCAAGCGCTGCCTCCCCAAGAGCGGCGCCGAGTGCTTCCTGCAGCCGGGCGTCGCTATGTCGATACGCTTGGCGCGGCTGCGCGCCAAGTCGTGTCGTTCAAGACCTGAATACGGCAAATGACGCATATCAGGTGAAATTCGAATTGACCGATCGAGAGCCGGGGGGCGCGGCGCGCCATGCGGGCCGGAGGTCGCTCTCGGCGAAGGGCAAGCTGAAACGGCGTGTCGAGCAAGTGGAGGAGAGCATCGGCCGCTGCCCGAACGCACGCGTCGGCGCAGATGTGCAGGAAGGTGAGATCGGTCAGGTTAAGGCTGGGCGCCTCAAGGACAAGATCGCGTCAATGAAGAGCAATTGCTGCGCGCCCGCTTCAAGGCGGCGAAGCCCCAGCCTCTAGCGGCCCTCGGCCCACGCGATAGCGTCAGCGCCAGCTGGAAGCCGTCGAGGGCAGGCAGGGTGGGTGGTCGCCCGCCACACGGCTTCGGCGACGTCGCTCGGGTGCGTCTGATGCTGGGGATCGATGTCGGCGTATTGGCGAAACGCCTGCCCGACGAGTTCGGCGTAAGGCGCGGAAAAGCCGCCTTCACGCTCGATCCGTACGCGCGCACTCTGGGCGAAGGCGGCAGCCCCCGACTTGCTTACTTATACGCCACCGCCGCGCTCGCTGGCCCGGCCAGCGGAATAATCTCGGTGCGCTTGAACCCGGCCGCCTTGCACCAGCGCGTGAAATCGGCGCCGGTGAAGTCGAACGCTTCGCCGAACTCGATCAGCATGTTGAGCGACATCATGAGGCCGAAGGCGTTCTGGCGTCGCGCGTCGTCGATCAGCGATTCCACCGCGATGAACGCGCCGCCTTCGGGCAGCGCCGCGTACGCCTTGCGGATCAGCATCATCTTATTGTCGAGATTCCAGTCGTGCAGGATCATGCCCATGGTGATCACATCCGCCTTGGGCAGGGGATCGGCGAAGAAGTCGATGTCCTTCGTTTGAACCCGATCCGTCAGGCCAAAGCGCGCGATTTTGCGCTGCGCGATGGGGGAGACTTCAGGCAAGTCGGCGCTGATGCAAGCGATGTGCTTGTGGCGCGAGGCCACCATGATCGAGAGCACGCCGGCTGCACCGCCGACATCGCAGAGCGTATTGTACCTGGAGAAGTCGAACTTCTCCGCCAGCGCCATGAAGTTGGCGGTCGAAACGCCGGTCATCGCTTCGATGAATTGCTCGAGCCGCGCCGGATCGGCGTAGAGCTCGCCAAACATCGACTTGCCGCCGTTCTTCATCTCGTTTTGCGGCTTGCCGGTTTTCAGCGCCTCGGTGAGATCGCCCCAGAAGCGGTAGAGCCGCGCATTCGCCATCTCCAGAATGCCGCCGACATAGGAAGCCTTGCTGCGATCGAGAAAAGCCGCTGTCTCCTGCGTGTTGCGATAGCGCGCGCTGGGGCCCTCGCCATCGCGCTCCAGAAAGCCCAGCGCCAGCAAAGTGTCGAAGAAATCCGGATTGGCGCGCGCATGGAGTCCCAGTGCGGCGTTCAGCTCTTCACCGGTCATCGCCTTGTCCGCGAGCGTCGTGAAAAGCCCAAGCTCGACCGCCGACAGCAGCGATTTGGAGGCCCAGAAACCAAGGCCCGTCTGGATGATGCGATCCGGCGTCAGCTCGCTCATGCTTCTCCCCCCAGGCTCAGGGCCGCGAGGCTACGCCAACCCTGGTTCACGCGCAAACGCTGCATCGAAAGCGCGGTTCGTCGACCGCGTGTCGTCACGATTACGCTCATCGATGGAGATGGCGTGAATTCGCGTGACCGCAATCGGCGATTTTCAGAGTTGGATTTCCGCTTTGCGACGTCAAAACCCGAAGGACCGTTATTGGAATTGCTCGCCGCGCGGCTCGTTGAAGTTTCTGAGGCCAGCCCGAAGCGGACGCGCCCGAATGCTTCAGCAAAGAGACAAACCAAGATATCCGCAAGGCACGGAGATAGCGCTCGCGGCCGGTCCTCGATAACATCGCCCAAAGGCGTGGTTGGCAAGCTACCGAACGCCCGATACTCGTCGGGTCGCCGCGCAGCTGGTGGAAGCCGTGAGGGCGAGGCATGGCGGGAGAAGCGATCTTCATCGGCTATCGGCGCGATGACACTGCTGACGTCGCCGGCCGCATCTACGATGCGTTGGAAGCGCGGTTTGGGCGTGAGCGCATTTTCAAGGATGTCGACAGCATTCCGGTTGGTGCAAATTTCCGCAACTACATAAGAGGCATACTGCCACGCTGCCGGGTCGCGTTGATATTGATCGGGCCCAATTGGGTCGACGCGCGGGATGGCTCTCGGCGACTTGATGATCCGGAAGACTTGGTGCGCATCGAGGCAGAGACCGCGTTGGCCACTCCCGATCTGCAGGTCGTGCCAGTGCTCGTCAATGGCGCGCAGATGCCACGCGCGGAATATCTGCCCGATACGCTTCAGCCAATCCTGCACCTCAACGCCGCAATGATCCGACGCGATCCGGACTTCCGAATTGATATCGACCGCCTCGCCGCGGCCTTGCGCGTAAGCATGCGCTCCGGCTCGCTCGATCTCGGCGCCATCGGGAGCGCACGTAAGCCGCTACGAACGCGCCAAACTGGACCGCTTATTCTGTTCGCTGCTGTCGCCATTGTCGCGCTGGCTGTCGCTACGTTCAACACATTGCGCTGGCAGCCCACGCAAGATTCTGAGCCGGCGCAGAGACAATCACCGATGGTGGAGCCCGCGCCTCAGGACGTGGCGCCAGTGGGGGCCGACGCGGCGCTGCCCGGCAATTCCTCGCCGCTATCAGAGCGCGTGCTCATCGGAGACTGGAAGGGATATTGGGACCTCAATTGCGACGAGCTAACATCGAGCCAATTCCCTATCGAAACTCTTATCCAGGTTACACTCGAGTATCAGGGGCGAGCGGCGACTGAGACGCTGACGCGAGGCGATCGAGAAGAAGGAACATGGTCTCTAGAGGGGCGTGAGGTGCGGCTAACCTTCGGGGACCGTACTTGGAGCGGGGTAGGCGACCCGTTTTGCCTCTCAGGCGAAATGCGGTTCACCGGTGGCCAGACTCGTCCGTTCTCGATTGCACGACAGTAACAGCTGGGCGGGCCGCAGTCGGCGATCTTCAGACGTTGGATTTCCGCTTTGCGATCTAAAAACGCGAAGGGCTGTTGTTGAGATGTATCGGATGCCTCTTCGGGGATCGACGTCGATCCTTGGTCATTATGCGGCGCAACGATGGGAAACTGGCGCTATATCTCCCGGTGCAGCGTTGCAGGCGGCTTGGGGATGTAACGAGCGCGCGGTGCTGGCTCATCAGCGCGAGTCTTGGGTCCCACGGGCCTCGGCGGTCGGCGCGTGAAGGGGCTCGCTCGTGGCGGTCACGCCGAACGGGCTCGCATGCTTGCAAGAAGTGAGTGGAGAGTGTTTCCTGCTCCGGCGCCGGTGGGGGAGATTATGCAGGACGGGGTCATTGCCGGGGCTGCGCCGCGCACGCGCGTCTTTATTTCCTATTCCCGCAAGGACCAGGCATTCGTCGATCGTCTTGCCCAAGCGCTTGACGCCAAAGGCTATGACACGCTGCTTGACCGCGAGGATATATCGGGCGGCGAAGCATGGAAGGAACGCCTTGATGCGCTGATCCTGCGCGCCGATGTCGTCGTGTTCGTTGTGTCGCCCGATTCTGTTGCATCACCGATTTGCGGCTGGGAGACTCTGCGCACTGTCGAATTGGGCAAACGGCTCATTCCGCTCTGTTTGAAACGCATCGAAGACGATTTGGTCCCCGCGCAACTGGCGCGGCTCAACTACATTTTTGTCGACGGCGATGCGCCATTCGAGGAGGCCCTTCCGCGGCTCTACGCGGCGTGTGATGTCGACATTGCCTGGGTGCGTGAGCATACACGACTGGTCGAACTCGCGTCGCACTGGAACGCGGAGGGCCGAAAAGACGCTGCGTTGCAGCGAGGCGAAGTGCTCGCGGCGTCTGAAGCGTGGCTCGGTCGGCGTCAGCCGCTCGCGCCAGTCGTGCCAGAGGTTTTGACAGCCTATCTGCAGGCTTCGCGCGCAAGCGAGACCGCCGCGTTTGCGCGCGAGCGTTTGCGTTTGCGCCGCATGCGTCGTCTGCAACTCGGCATCGGGGCGCTCGTCGTGGCCGCCGCCATGATCGTGTTAGTTGCCGGCCTGGGTGCAGCACGGCTGATCTCGGGTCTTGGCGCCCAGCGCGCGGCAACCTTGATGGAGCTGGCAAGGGTTGCCTCGGACCAGGGGCTTTATGATCGCGCCGCGCGCTATGCGCTCGTGGCGCTCGATGGCGCCGATACGCCATTCATCGGCTTTGACGCCAGTGGAGCCGAGGCAGAGCTGCGGCGCGCGGTTGCTGCGTCCTACTCTGCTGGCGTGCATTTGCTTCATGAGGGCCCGGTTAGAGTTGCCGCGTACAGCCCGGACGGTACACGCATCGTGACTGCCTCCGACGATGGCGCGGCGCGCGTGTGGGACGGCGCAACTGGTCGCCTGATCGCAGCTTTGCAGGTCAGTGCCGATGAGGTCGTAGGAGAAGCCGCGTTCAGCGCCGATGGCGCTCGAATTGTCACCACCTCGGGCAACGACGCTGCCCGCGTCTGGGACGCAACGACCGGCCGCCAGCTTGCGGTTTTCCGCGTCGTTGACGGCTTTGTATCTAGCGCCTCATTCAGTCCGGACGGGGCGCGCGTCCTATTCGTGGCGGATGACACGGCGCGGGTCTGGGATCTGGCGAGCAGGCGAGAAATCATCATACTGCGCGGCCACGAGCGGGGCGTGCAGAGCGCTGCGTTCAGTAGCGATGGCCTGCGTATCGTCACAGCCTCCGCAGACGAGACGGCGCGGATTTGGGATGCAGCGAACGGGCGCGAAATCGCAGTGCTGCGCGGCCATGAGCGGCGCGTCTTAAGTGCTGTGTTCAGCCCGGATGGCGCGCGCGTTGTCACCGTGAGCGATGATCGCACGGCGCGATTGTGGAACGCCATGACAGCGCAAGAGATCGCTGTCATCTCTGGAGGCGGTGGCGCTGTTAGAGGCGCGGCGTTCAGCCCCGACAGCGCCCGGCTGGCTACGGCTGCGGACGAAGAAACCTCGCGCGTAAGGGATCGAGCCAGCGGGTTGGAGGAGGTCACGCTCTCGGGAATAGTGCGCGTGTGGGAGGCTGCGAGCGGGGCTGAGGTCGCCGTGTTGCGCGGTCATGAGGACTCGGTGCGGGATCTTGCCTTCAGCCCCGGCGGCGAGCGTATTGTCACTGGATCCCGCGACGGGACGGCTCGCATTTGGGACGCCAGCAATGGTCACGAACTCGCGGCGCTGCGCGGCCATGAAGGTCCCGCAAACGCTGCTGCGTTCAGTCCAAACGGCAGGCGCGTTGTAACAGCGTCCGACGATGGCAGCGTGCGCGTGTGGAGCGCCGCCGCCAATGTGACACGCCGACTCGAAGGACATGCAGGTCGAGTGACGGCCGCGGCGCTGGGTCGGAGCGGAGCGCTGATCGTTACAGCGTCCGAGGATGGCGCAGCCCGCGTGTGGGACGCGGCACGCCGGCGTTCGGTGGCCGTTCTAGCAGGGCATGAGGCGCCCGTTCTGGGCGTGGCCTTCGCCGCCAACGACACCCGCGTGGCGACTTTCTCCGATAACAGCGTGCGCGTGTGGGACGCCGCCAGCGGCCGACAGATTGCGCTTCGGCAGGGCTATGAGGGCGCGGTCCGGGCCTTCAACCCGGACGCGACCCAACTCGCCACCGCCGCCGCCGATGGCGTCGTGCGCTTATTGGACACACAGAGCGGCGAAGAAATCGCTTTGCGCGGACATGGGGGCGAAATTTCAAGCGTCGTGTTCAGCCATGATGCATCGCGAGTTGTAACGACGTCATTCGACCGGACGGCCCGTGTCTGGGATACAGCGAGCGGACGTGAGATCGCTGTTTTGGCTGGCCACACGGACTTCGTTCTCACCGCTGCGGCGAGTGCCAACGGCGCGCTCATCGTCACCGCATCATCTGACAACACGTCGCGGGTCTGGGACGCGGCGAGCGGGCGTGAGATCGCTCGCCTTCGCGGACACGAAGGCGCTGTTTTTAGCGCTGCGTTTAATGCGGATGCATCGCACGTTGTAACCGCGTCCGATGATGGGACCGTCCGGGTGTGGGATAGCACGAACGGACGCCAAATTGCGTCCCTCCGCGGACATGAAGGTCCTGTGCAAAGTGCCGTGTTCGGCGCAAACGGCACGCGCGTGGTGAGCCTGCTCGCACATGATGGGACGATGCGGGTGTGGGACGTGCATAGTGGGCGCGAAGTTGCGGTGCTGCGAGGTCCCGATGGGTTCTTCAGCTCTGTCGACGGGATAGGTCCCGATCTCGCCCGCATCGTTGTTGTATCAGGCGGCGGCGAGGCGCGCATCTGGGAGCTTCATCCGGCGTTATCGGCTGCTCGTCCGCAATTGCGTCGATTGACGTGCTCTAGTGCGCTCTCGGGAGTCGTGGCGAGGTTCTCCGACGGTGATTACCGGGCCGCGCCACTGCTTGATCGCGCGCTGGACGTCGACGCTTGCGCGTCGCCTTCACCGTGGTCGCGGCTTGGCGTCTACCTTGGATTTGCGACCGACGCGCCTAGCGGAGGCGCTTCGCTGGCGCAGTGAGAAGGCTGTGCGAGCTGGCGTCAAGACTACAGGCCAAGATGCTCAATGCGCGGATCAATAAGTGTCCGCTCCTGTCGACAAGCGGACGAGGCCTGTCTGCTTTGCAGTGTTCAAGCGTTAGGTCCGTTGTTGGGATGCAGCCCCCGATCCTCATCGCTCCAGACCCTGACCTCGCCCGAGCGTCGGCGGCTTGATCTGACGGAGCGGGGCCTCGCGCCGTCGCTCCATCTTGAGCCGCTTGCGGATATCGAGATGCATCTCAAGCTCGCTCAACCTGTCGCGCCACGGGGCAGAGAATGTCAGCACGTTGCGCCTTGTCTCGTCGGCCAGGCCAAGCCGCTGTAATTCCCGCGCACGTGCTTTCAGCGCCTTGGTGACGTCCGGATCGCGATCGGGCGCACGCAGCCGGCTTAGCCGCAATTGCCCCTCGGCATCGATCTGCCGCGCAATCAGTGCGTCGAGCCGGGTAGGGCGATGGGCGCGCGCCTCCCGCTCCAGCGCCTCGCGTTCCTGGCTGCGCGCGCGTTCGCCCAGCCGCGCGGTGGCCACTTCGCGTGCGATATAGCGCATGCCGTGCCGGACAAATTCCCGGGGCAGGACGAGGGGACGACCGCCGCGCGCCCGCCCGCGCAGCAGGATGTGGGTGTGGGGATTGTCAGTGTCCCAATGGTCGACCGCGACCCATTCCAATTGCCTGCCGAGCACCGTTTCAGAGCGCTCCATCACTTCGCGCACATAGGGCTTCAGGTCGTTGAGGCGCTCGCCTTCTTCGGCCGAGAGGATGATGCGGAAATGACGCTTGTCCTCGCGGCCCCAGACCTGCGCCCGCGCGCGTCCGTCGACCTGGTCTTCCAGGGCGTCGTAGAACACCGGTCCGCGCTCCTCGCGGGTCAGGTAGCGGGTATGCGCCTCAAGCTCGCTCTCGCGCTTGAGGCGCGCCTGGTCGCGCTCCCGCGCCCGCTCTTGTTCCCGTTCCGGCTCAAGCTCTGGGTCGCGCTGGGCGGCGTCGCGGGCGACGTAGCGCATATGGGCGCCAAGGGCGGCCGCACCGCCGCCGCCATGGCCGAAGAAATGGATCTTCACCACCGCCCGCTGGCGCATGTCGAAGCCGCCGCCGCCCGATGATCGCTTGCTCTCGCCAAAGCCGAAGCGGCGCCGCGCGCCCAAGCGCGCATCGAGACCCTTTGAGAGTTTCGCCGCGCGTTCTTGTTTTCCGCCATGGCCGAAGCGCCCGCGCAATTCGTCATCGCTCCATGCGAGCAGCGGGAGCGCGTCGTTCGACACGTTCGCGGCGAACAATGTGCTGAAACTTGTGACGCTCATCCGACGCTCTCCCTGGCTTCAGAGGTAAATTCGGCGCCGCTTTGTCCGCACCGTGTTCCACATTGTTGCGGGCCCTGTGCACCTTGGTTTTTCACGAGCGCTTTCAAGCGCGTGAGACCGAGCACGCAGTGCGGTTTATCTTGCCTTCACTCCTTCGTCTTTTTCCGCGTTATTCCGCCGATTGCTTTGTTCTTCGCGGGAGCGGGCATGCGCTCGCATGGCGTCGAAATAAGTTGAGGCCCTCGCTGCGCTGACGCCCGAATAACGCGGAAGCGCCTAGCATAACGCGCCCCGGTGCCTGCTCGTTCGATCTGTGGCTAACTGGCCCGTCTCAGATCGGATCAAGGGGACAAGGCCATGCATGCACGATCGGGAAGCGCGCCTGCAAAGACAGATACGCTTCAGCTTAGCATTTTCGATCTGGAGACAGTCGAGCACGATAGGATCGCTGATCCTTCTCAGCATGAGGTCGCTCGCGAGCGGATCGCTAGCAAAGGCTCCAACGCATTAACGCACATGCGCCAGCCAGTTGCGCCAGTTCGCGTGATCACGACCGAGGATCTCCCGGATTATTCCACCGAAGTCATCAAACAAGTGGACCGCTCGATCGCCGCGTTGCCGCCGGAGAAGCTCTGGTTCACCTATCAGGACATTCGTCGCTGCTTCGGCGTCTCACGCGCGACGGTCGCACGGCGGCTGAAGGATGGCGTCGTGCCCGGCGTCCGTTTCCAGCAGGGCCGAATGATAGAGGGCGGGGCCGTCCGGCGTTTGGATCGCGAACAATTAAGGTGGCTGCTGCTCGCGGTGCAGGGCGGACCGCAGAGAACGCAACACGCCCTAGCGGTTTCGTCGCGGCAGTGATATACGATCGCTGATCCCACGCTGCTGCGAATTGAGGTGTCTGAGGCGCAAAAGGTGTCGTTTCCGGCTCCAGGCTGGTCACGGTTTGCGACTGGAACACGAGAACACTTTCAGCGTGTTGGGAATGTTGGGAAATCGCGCTTTGCTTGACTTAAGTAACGCGCGGACAAATCAGCGGATTTTTTATGTGCGCGAGTCACCTAGGCGCACCATCCCTTCATTTGACATTCCCTGCATCCTGACGGCGGACTGGCGCGTATATGGGGCAAGGAGGCCTTATGCGCGCGCGAGACCTGATCGTTGTTCTTGTTTTGGCTGTGGCGGCATGCAGCCGCGCGCCGGAGCCGCCTACGGCTGAAATTGCGGCGGAACGCACCGAAGCGGTCAACGCCGCCGTCGCTGCACAGCGCGCCCAATTCGCCGCTGCGCCAGCGCCGACGACCGACGACACGGCCTACCAGTTCGTGTTCGATGGTCTTGTTGCGGAACGCGTTCCAATGACCGCGTTTCAAGGCGACGTCGTGCTGGTCGTGAACACGGCGTCGCGCTGCGGGTTCACGCCGCAATATGCCGGGCTTCAAGATATCTACACCGAGTATCATGAGCGCGGCTTCGAGGTGCTGGGCGTGCCCGCGAACAATTTCGCCGGGCAGGAGCCGGGATCGGCGCAAGAGATCCAGGAATTCTGCGCACTGAACTTCGGGGTGACCTTCCCGATGGCCGCCAAGACCGATGTGGTTGGTGACAACGCGCATCCGTTCTATCGCTGGGCGCGCGCGGAGTTTGGCGAAGCCGCGGTGCCGCAATGGAATTTCCATAAGCTCCTGATCAACCGCGAGGGCCGCATCGTCGCCGCGTTTCCGTCGAACGTGACGCCCACCTCGGCTGAGATTCGCGCCGCCATCGAGGCTGCGCTGGCGACGTAGCGGCGCCATTGCCGATCAGCGGAGCGGCGACTAAGCCTGTGGCGAACAGTGAGGAACGCCATGCGCAGAGCCGCGATCGTCAGTCCCCTTCGCACCCCCGTCGGCAAATTCCAGGGCGCGCTGGCCTCCATGCCCGCCGGAGAACTCGGCGCGGTGATTTTGCGGGCGCTAATTGAGCGCACCAAGCTCGATCCCGAACGTGTCGACGATGTGATTTTCGCCCAAGGCTACGGCAATGGCGAAGCGCCGTGCATCGCGCGCTGGTCGCTGCTCGCCGCCGATTTTCCGATAAGCGTGCCCGGGTATCAGCTCGATCGGCGTTGCGGTTCTGGTCTGCAAGCGGTGATCGACGCCGCGATGATGGTGCAAACCGGCGTCGCCGACGTCGTCATCGCCGGCGGCGTCGAGAGCATGAGCAATGTTGAGTATTACTCCACCGATCTGCGCAAAGGCGCGCGCGCCGGCGAATCCGTGATGTATGACCGCCTGTCGCGCGGCCGCGTCATGTCGCAGCCGATCTCGCGCTTTGGCGTCATCAGTGGGATGATCGAAACGGCGGAAAATCTCGCTAAGGACTACAACATCACGCGCGAGCAGGCCGACGAATACGCGGTGATGAGCCATAAGCGTGCGACCACCGCTTGGGCGGAGAACAAGTTCGCCGACGAACTTGTGCCCGTGCCCGTGCCGCAGAAGAAGGGCGAACCTGCTCTTTTCAGCAAGGACGAAGGCTTTCGCCCCGATGCGTCGATGGAGACGCTCGGCGCGCTTCGGCCCATCGAGAAGGGCGGCGTCGTCACCGCGGGGAATGCGAGCCAACAAAACGACGCGGCCGCCGCATGTCTGGTCGTCGCCGAAGACAAGCTTGCCGAATTGAAGCTCGAACCGCTCGCGTGGTTCCATTCCTGGGCGGCCGCGGGGTGCGAGCCGTCGCGCATGGGCATCGGTCCAGTGCCGGCGGTGGAGCGGCTGTTCAAGCGCAACGGTCTCGGTTGGAAAGATATCGATCTGGTCGAACTCAACGAAGCGTTCGCGCCGCAGGTGCTGGCGGTGCTGAAGGGCTGGAATTGGGACGATCGCGACAAGCTCAACGTCAACGGCTCCGGCATTTCGCTCGGCCATCCGATCGGCGCCACCGGCGGACGCATCCTCGCCAATCTCGTGCGCGAACTGCATCGTCGCCAGGGCCGCTACGGTCTGGAGACGATGTGCATCGGCGGCGGCCAAGGTCTCGCCGCCGTGTTTGAGCGCGCCTAAGTGCCGCGCGCGATCGGCGCGGAGAGCGTGCTGGACGCGTTGCCGCGCGGCGCACGCGTGTTGGTGCAGGGCGGAGCAGGCGAGTCGCGCCTAATCGCGCATGCGATCGAAGCGGGCCTATCCGCACGGCGCGATCTTAGCTTCGTTGGCGTCATGCTGCCCGGCGTGAACTGCAACGCTTATGGCGGGGCGTTCACAACCTTCTTTCTGACGCCGGAGCTCAAGGCCGCTGGCGCGCATTTTCTGCCCTTAGGCTACAATGACATCCTCTCGTATCTCGCGGCGCTTCCTATCGACGCTGCGCTCTTCACGGCGTCGCTGCCGAACGCGGACGGATATTGCGGCTTCGGCGTCGCGGTCGACTTTCTTGCCGACCTTTGGCCGCGGATACCGCTCCGTATCGCGCACATCAATCCGTCGATGCCGCACACACGCGGCCATATCGGCATGCCATTCGATCAGCTCACACATACAATCGAGGCCGACGCGCCGCTGATTGAATTGCGCGACCCGCCAGACGACGAGACTGCGCGCGCGATTGGCGCCCATGTCGCGGAACTCGTTGTGGACGGCGCCAGGATCCAGACAGGAATCGGCAAGGCCCCAAGTGCGTGCATGCGCGCGCTGACACGCAAGCGAGGATTGCGCCTCCATACCGGGTTCGTTGGCGAGTGGGCGGTCGATCTCATCGATGCCGGCGCACTCGCAGCCGACGCCGCCATCACGGCCGGGCTCGCCCTGGGGACGTCGCGTCTCTACAGCGCCGTGCGCTCAGAGCGCTTTGCTTTCCAGCCCGTGTCCTACACGCACGCGCCGAGCGTGCTCGCCGGGCAGGAAAAGCTCGTCACCATCAATGCGGCGCTTGAGGTCGATCTATTCGGCCAAGTCTACGCCGAGCGCGCACCTGGTGGCTTTGTCTCGGGTCCCGGCGGATCGCTCGATTTCGCCCGCGGCGCTCGGCTCGCCGGCGGCACGCGGATCATCGTCTTACCCTCTACGGCGCGAGGCGTAAGTCGCCTCGTTGCACCGTGCGCAGGGCGGGGGCCAGTGTCGCTTAGCCGGTTCGACGTGGATATCGTGGTCACCGAATACGGTGCGGCGGATATTCGCGCCTGTACCCATGACGCGCGCGCGGAACGGCTGATCGGTATTGCCGCGCCCGCACACCGCGACGCGCTGTGGGGCGCATGGCGCGCGGCGACGGCCTAAACGACCTGCTGCGCTTCCATCAGCTTTGCCTCGAGGTCCGGCAATGGCGCCTTCAGCAAAATGAGGCGGCTTAATTGATGCAATTGATCGGCCGCTCTTGGATTGCCAAGGCGGTTCGCTTCGAGAATGGCGAGGCTGATCATTTGTTGCGCCCGCTGGCGTTTCGCTGGATCGTTAAGATCGGTCAGCATGATCCGAAGGCGCCGCAATACGGCGCCCAGCGGCGGCGGCTCGCCGGCATCGTTAAGCCGGCGCCGATCGCCCCAGCGCTTACCCCCGTCGCGCTGACGGCGGTCAGGTCCGAAATAGACCTCGTTATCGACCCATTTCTTGATCACGTAGCGGAGTTTACGCTTGGGTTGGCTAACGTCCAATTAGCGTCCCTGCATAGCGCTATTCTCTGCGGCGGATCAGGCCTTCCTGTGCGGCCGACGCCACCAGCACGCCGTCTTCACGATAGATGGCGCCGCGATTGAAACCGCGCGCACCAGAGGCGGAAGGGCTATCTTGAACATAAAGATGCCAGCGCGAGAAATTCGTGGGGCGATGGAACCAGAGGATGTGGTCGAGGCTGGCCGTTTGCACGCCCGACATCCACGACGCGCCGTGCGGCCGCATCGCCGTGCCCAGCAACGAATAGTCGGAAGCATAGGCGAGCAGCACCTGGTTGATGGCGACATCGTCGCCCAGGTCGCGCGTCGCCCGGAACCATACTTGGTGACTAGAGCCGGTGGGCTCGGGCTTGAGCAGATTGACGGGTGACACAGGCCGGAGCTCGATCGGCCGGTCGCGCACCCAATGCTTCAATTGCTCGGGCTGATCCTTGAACATTTCGCGCCAGCGCTCGTTCTCGTCCGGCACCTCGTTCGGCAATGGCGCCGGCGGCATTTCGTCAGCGTGGTCGTAGCCGTCCTCCGGGACTTGAAAAGAGCAGGCGAGGTTGAAGATCTGCTCGCCTTTTTGAATCGCAATCACCCGTCGCGTCGCGAAGCTCTTTCCGTCCCGCGATCGTTCCACCTGATAGAGGACCGGTTGCTTCGGATCGCCCGGGCGAATGAAATAACTCTGTAGCGAGTGGCAGATGCGGCCTTCGACGGTCTTGTAGGCTGCTGTGAGCGCCTGGGCCACGACCTGTCCGCCAAAGATGCGAATCCGATCCGCCGCCGGCGAACGACCGCGAAACAGGTTCACCTCGATCGGTTCGATGGTGAGAATGTCGACTAGTTCGTCCATAGCGGACATGGCGGAAGGCCTAATCATAGTGGGAGGAGGCGGCTTCGTATGGCGGTCCCGCCAGCGGCGCAAGCTTGTGCGCTGAATAAGCGTCAGACGCGGGCGATGGTGGCCAAAGCCGTGGCGACAAGCTTTGTTTCGTCGGCTGTTTCCACGAACACATCGGCCTGAACCGTCACCTGACGCTGGCCCGTGCGAATGACGCGTCCCTTCGCCCGCAGCCGGTCGCCGACCGCCGGGCCCAAAAAGTGCAGCGTATAGCTGGAGGTAACAACGTCCCCGGCGACTGACGCGGCCGCCCACGCGCACGCATTGTCCGCCAAGGCGCCGATCACGCCGCCGTGTGCGAAGCCGTGATGCTGGGTGAGCTCCGGCCGGAGTTCGAGTAGGATTTCGGACTCGCCTTGCCAGCATCTGATGGGCTGCGCGGCGAGCAGAGTGGTGAAGCCCGACTTCTGCACGCTTTGCTTCAGGCGAGCGAGCATGGCTTCTGGTGTGGTGGGCGTGTCTGACATCTTGGGGATTGTAGAAGCGCGAACCGGCGTCGCTCAATTATGCCCCTAGGGCAGCAACTGGCCGTACGCATCGCACCAGGGGTAGCGCCGACCGCGCCAAGGCCGTGCGAGTTCTTCTTCCATCAGCGTTTCGCCCAAGTCGCGGCCGTCGACCAGCACATAAGCGATGGTGCGCCCATAATAGTCGCTGCGCCCGGTGGGGCGCGCTTCGAAACTCTGCGCCGCGGCGATCAGATCGCGCACCGCTTGGGTGGCGGCTTCGCCTTGCGCGCGCTCCGCGGGACAGCTGGCGCGGTTGCCCGTCTCGGGCGTGTCGATATTCACGAGCCGATAGGTGATATCCGCGCTCATGTCTTCGAGCGTGTCGCCATCGATGACGCGAATATAGCCCGAGGGCGGTCCGCTACGTTGTTCTCCGCTTGCGGACATCATCGGCATGAACGCCAAGGTCCCCGCAGCGCCTAGGGCGAACAGGGTTACGTACGCCGCACCAAGAAGTATGCGATTGCGTCGCGCCATGGGCGCTCAAAAAACGCAACCTCCGTTAGAGAAGCGTAAAGGCGCGCAGAAAAACTCCGTTTTGTTTGGAAATGCGCAGCGAAATTAAATGCTTCCCAACCATGCCTGTGACGTAATCTCGCATACATGCGTGAACTTGCGCTCCCCCCGATCACGCCGCAGGAGCTTGCGGCGACAGGCGAAGCCCTCTTCGGTCGCGCTTGGCGGCAGACGCTGCCCAGTATCCTAAACGCGACGGAAACCGAATTGGCGATGGTCGAAGCGGGCAAGATGCCAGCGCCACCGGCGTGGCGTGGGGTTTTGGTCTCGCTGGCGCAGGAGGCTGCTTATCGCGCGCTTGAAGCGGCGAGCACGCTGCTGTCGTATCAGGCCTCCGACGTCGAGTATGATGTCGATCACTATGTCGGCCCGAACTATTCGGCGGCGTTTTCTTAAGCGCTCTTGGCGTCGCCTTCGGACTGGTGAAAACGCCGCTCGATAATCGAGACTGTGTCGGCGACTTGCTCTAGCGCGCGTACGCTGCGCTGCTCAACGCCGTGGATACGCTCCTCCATCCGCTGACGCAGCGCTTCGAACGCGCTGGCAAGGTCGTAGTCTTCCGATCCCGAACCTTCTAGTGCTGCAAAGCGACGTTCGTTGGCGCTGACGAAGGTCGAAATGCTCTCGCGCAGCGTCTCGAACGTGTCGGCCTGGCGCGACTCCATTTCGGCGATGCGGGATTGCAGCTCGGCGATGATATGATTTTCCGCCAAGCCCTCGGAGAGACCGCTTTCCAGTTTCTCCAGCCGTTCGCTTGCGTCGGCGACCGCGTCGGCGTTCTGCGAGGCGAGGCGACCAATGGAGCGCGTCACGCCAGCGATGCGATCAATCGTTTCCGCGCTTGCGCCCTCGAGTGCGGCGACGCGCGCGAGCATGTCCGCGTGCGCGGCGGCCAAGGCGTCGTGCGTGGCGGTGTTCAGCGTCGTCGCTTCCAAGCGCGTCAGGCGCTCGGTGAATTCGGCGTCGAGCGGCCGTTCGGAATTTTCGATCGCGGCCAGCCGTTCGCGGATGGGAGCCACGGCGCTCTCGGCCGCGGCCTTGTAGTCGATCTGCTCCAGCGCCTGCAGCCGCGCCAGCGCTTCGGCGTGGCGGCGGCGCAGCTCGGCTAAGTCGTCGTCAACGGTCGCGCGCAGCACCTTCGCCGCGGCCTCGGCCTCAATCAAGCGGGCGTCCAGCGCCGCGTCACATTCGCGGACATCTTGGACCACTTTTTCGAGCGCCGCGATCGTGCAGGCTTCGACCCGATGAGTCTCGGCGGCGAGCCGGCGCTGGTCCTCGGCCGCGAGTTCCTCGTTTTGCACAATGCGTGCGGCCAACGCGTCGATGCGCTGGCGCATCGCGTATTCGTTTTGCGCCGTGCGCGTTTCCAGTTTTTCGCGCAGTTCGGCAAGCGCGGCGCCTACGTCGGCATGCCAACCTTCGGCGGCGGCCGTCGCCTCTTTGCGTGCGCGCTCCACCTCGGCGAGCAGGTCGGCGTCGGCTTGGCGCAGGCTTTCAGTCGCGGCGTCCAGGGCGGCCTGCGTGGTCTCGGCCACATCGTCAAGGCGCGTGCGCAGGTCCTCGTCGAGCCGGGCGACCGTGCGTTCGGCGCCGGCGACCTTCTCGGCGAGCGCGCTGGTCCGTTCCGCGGCGTCGCTGAACGCCGCTTGCATGCGGGCGCGGGTTTCATTGGTGCTGCGCGCAATGCTGTTTTCCAGATTGCTGCGCATATCTTCAACGTCGCGCACGAGATGCGCCAGCGCCTCGTCGCTCTGCTGCGCGGCGAGGGCGGCGGTATGACGGATGTCGGCCAAGCCCGCTTCAAGCCGCTCGTCAGTGCCCTCGGCGAATTCCTGGAAGTCCGACGCGACAGCGCGCTTCAGCTCTTCATGGGCGTCGCTCAAATCGGCCGCGGTTAACGCCGCGCCGTGCGCCAAACGCTCAATACCGTCGACGCGCCGGCCAAGCTCCTCGCTCCAGGCGTCGAGATCGGCGCGCACCTGCGCCTGTCCATCGCCGAGTTCGGCGGCATTGTGTGCGGCGCTGTGTGCGACGCGCTCGACGCTGTCGAGGCGCCGCCCCAGATCGCCGCCCCAGAGCCCAAACTCGGCGCGCATCTGATCTTGCGTGGTGCGCAGTTCGCCCAGCGCCAGTTCCGCATCACCGACGCGCTTGCGCACGAGGCCGAAATTGCCGGCGCTCTCTTGCGTCGCGCGCGCCACGCCATCGGCGGCGTCGGTCGCGAGCATCTCCACCTGATCAAGCCGACGGGCCAGATCAAACACCGTGGAATCAATACCCTGAACCGTGGTGTCGAGCGTGCTGACGGAAAGGCCCAGACGACGCTCAAGCGCCTCAATACGGACGCGAAGCGCCAAATGGTCTTTTTGCGGTGCGGCAGACGCTGTCGGCTCCGGTAGCGGGCGACGCGATGGGGCCGCTGGCGGCGGCGCGGTCATCGCCTGCGCGAGATAGTCGCCTAGGCTCATACCCAGGCGCGCGGCTTCGGCTTCCGCGCGTCTGCGGGTGTCGGGATCAATGCCCGTCAGAACCCAGGAATGTTCGCTCATGATCGAACAGGCATGCCGCGAACGTGCTTAAGGCTGCGTAAAATTGGAGCTTTTGCCGCGTGATCGCGCGCCGCTCACGAATTGTGACAATGGCCGCCGCGGCGAAACGGCATAGATCGTAAATGAGATGATAAAAATCGGCTGTCGCAGGCTGCCAAGTGCGCGATTCATGTCATGCTTCGTGCTTGCGAATGAGGCGGTGCGGCCGGTTTTGCCCGCAAGCTCACCTTCAAGCCGCCAGATTCATGTTGTCATTTTGTTAAGCATCGGCAGGCCGGGGCACTTATGTAGGATGGGTAGCTGAGGCCGAGGGCGCGATACGGAGGCACGATGTCTGAAGATATCTTTCGCAACTATGCCCGCTCTTTCGAGCAGCGGCGCGAAGCGGAAATGTCGCTGCAGGACTTTCTAAGCCTCTGCCGAACCGAGCCTATGGCGTACGCGAGCGCGCACGAGCGGCTGCTTGCGGCGATCGGCGAACCCAAGATGGTCGACACATCCAAGGACGCCCGTCTCGGCCGGATCTTCATGAACCGCACGGTCCGGTTTTATCCGGCCTTTGCTGAATTCTACGGCATGGAAGAGACGATCGAGCGCATCGTCGCCTTCTTCCGCCACGCCGCGCAGGGTTTGGAAGAGCGCAAACAGATCATCTATCTGCTCGGCCCGGTCGGCGGCGGTAAGTCCTCGCTCGCGGAACGCCTGAAGGCGCTGATGGAAGATCAGCCGATCTATGTTCTGAAGGCCGGGGACCAGATGAGTCCGGTGTTTGAGCACCCGCTCGGTCTGTTCGATCCTGAAGTGTGGGGCGCCAAGCTCGAAGAAGATTACGGCATCCCAATGCGCCGTTTGACCGGCCTGATGAGTCCGTGGTGCTTGAAGCGCCTGGACGAATTTGGCGGCGACATCACCAAATTCCGCGTGGCCAAAGTCACGCCGTCGCGCCTGCGCCAGATCGCAATCGCCAAGACCGAGCCGGGCGACGACAACAACCAGGACGTCAGCTCGCTGGTCGGCAAGGTCGACATTCGCAAACTCGAAATGCACGCGCAGAACGACCCGGACGCGTATTCCTACTCAGGCGGTTTGAACCGCGCCAACCAGGGCATGCTCGAATTCGTCGAGATGTTCAAAGCGCCGATCAAAATGCTGCATCCGTTGCTGACGGCGACGCAGGAAGGCAATTACGTGGGCACCGAGAATATCGGCGCGATCCCGTTCCAGGGCATCATCATGGCCCACTCGAACGAGGCCGAATGGCAATCGTTCAAGAACAACAAGAACAACGAGGCCTTCATCGACCGCATCTACGTGATCAAAGTGCCGTATTGCCTGCGCGTGGACGAAGAGAAGAAGATTTACGAGAAGCTGGTGCGCACCTCCGAATTGGCCGAGGCGCCCTGCGCGCCGGCGACTTTGGAAATGCTGGCGCGGTTTTCGGTGCTTTCGCGGCTCAAGGAGCACGAGAATTCGAACCTGTTCGCCAAGATGCGCGTTTACAATGGCGAGAGCTTGAAGGAGGTCGATCCGAAAGCGCGCACGCTCCAGGAATACAAGGACGCGGCTGGCGTCGATGAAGGCATGGACGGCATCTCGACGCGCTTCGCCTTCAAGGTGCTCGCCGCCACCTTTAATCACGACACGCAAGAAGTCGCCGCCGACCCCGTGCACCTCATGTATGTGCTGGAGCAGGCGATCCGCCGGGAGCAATTCCCGCAAGAGCAAGAAGGCAAGCTGCTCGAATTCATCAAGGCCGATTTGGCGCCGCGCTATGCCGAATTCATCGGCAATGAAATCCAGAAGGCCTATCTGGAAAGTTACCACGATTACGGTCAGAACTTGTTCGACCGCTACGTGGACTATGCGGACGCCTGGATCGAAGATATCGATTTCAAGGACGCCGACACCGGCCAATTGCTGAATCGCGAACTGTTGAACCAAGAGCTGTCGAAGATCGAAAAGCCGGCTGGCATCGCCAATCCGAAGGATTTCCGCAACGAAGTCGTCAAATTCACGCTGCGCGCGCGCGCCAGCCACGGCGGCAAAAATCCGTCATGGACGTCTTACGAGAAAATTCGCGAAGTCATCGAACGGCGCATGTTTAGCCAAGTCGAGGATTTGCTGCCGGTGATCTCGTTTGGTTCCAAGAAGGACAGCGACAGCGAGAAGAAGCACGAGGAATTCGTGCTGCGCATGACGGAGCGTGGATATACCGAGCGACAAGTGCGTCGTCTCGTGGAATGGTACATGCGGGTGAAACAAGCCGGCTAGATCGGGCGCGCTCATGCACATCATCGATCGCCGACTGAATCCGGGCGGCAAGTCCTTCGCCAACAGGCAGCGCTTCCTGCGCCGCGCCCGCGCGCAAGTGCGACGCGCGGTGCGGGAGAGTTCGAGTCAGCGTTCGATCAAGGACGCCGGCAAGGGCGGCGAAGTCTCCATTCCCGCGGGCGGCGTGCACGAGCCGACTCTGCGGCGCTCATCGCAGGGCGGCACGCGCGATTACGTGCTGCCCGGCAACAAGAAATACGTTGAAGGCGACACCATCGCGCGCCCTGACGGTGGCGCTGGCGGCAAACCGCAAGCCAGCGACAGCGGCGAGGGTGAAGACGAATTCCGCTTCGCGTTGTCCGACGAAGAATATCTTGATCTCTATCTCGAAGACTTGGAGCTTCCGGACTTGGCCAAGCGTCAGATCGCGGGCGCGACGTCGGTGCAATGGCGCCAAGCCGGCTATTCCACCTCCGGCCCGCCGTCGCGCATCTCGGTGCCGCGCACGTTGCGTCACTCCATGTCGCGTCGCATCGCGCTGAAACGGCCGAAGGCGGAAGAGATTGTCGCGCTGCGCGAGGAGATCGAACGACTGGAGCGCGAAGGCGGCCATTTCGATGAATTGGTCGCGCTGCGCGCCGAGCTGGAGCAACGCCTCGCCCGCACCAAGCGCATCCCGTACATCGATCCCGTCGACGTGCGCTATCGGCGCCTGGAGTCCAATCCCAAGCCGATCGCCAAAGCGGTGATGTTCTGCCTGATGGACGTCTCCGGCTCGATGAACGAGCACATGAAGGATTTGGCCAAGCGCTTCTATTCGCTGCTCTATCTCTTCCTGAATCGGCGCTACGAGCACGTCGACGTCGTCTTCATCCGTCACACGCACGAAGCGTCCGAGGTCGATGAACAGACTTTCTTCTATTCGCGCGAGACCGGCGGCACAGTGGTTTCCACCGCGCTTTTCAAGATGCAAGAGATCGTGCGCGACCGCTATCCGGTCGATCAATGGAACATCTACGCCGCGCAAGCCAGCGACGGCGACAACACGTCGAGCGACAATCAAGTGGTGTTGGCGCAGCTCAACGACGTGATCCTGCCGATCTGCCAATATTACGCCTATGTCGAAGTCGGCATGGACGATGAAGACGAGCATCAGCCCGGGATGGGCGAACCCAGCACCAATCTCTGGCGCGCCTATCGGCGCGTGCCGGCCGATGCGCCCTTCGCCATGCGCAAGGTGCGTCACCGCCGCGACATTTACCCGGTGTTCCGTGAATTGTTCTCGCGTCGCCCTGAGGGCGTAAGCGCGGAGGGCGCCTAATGAGCGTGATCGCCGACCCAAAAAGCAAACTGCTCTACCAAGGCCCAGATTGGGATTTTGAGCTGATCAAACGCGTGCACGAAGCATGCGGCGAGATTGGCATCGAGGAAATGGGGCTCGATCCGTATCCGAACCAGATCGAGGTGATCACGACCGAGCAAATGCTTGACGCCTATGCCTCAACCGGTATGCCGCTCTTCTATCGCCATTGGAGCTTCGGCAAGGAGTTCGCGCGCAACGAGGCGCTTTATCGCAAAGGCTATCAGGGCCTCGCCTACGAGATCGTCATCAATTCCAATCCATGCCTCGTCTACATCATGGAGGAAAACTCCGCGACGATGCAGACGCTGGTGATCGCGCACGCTGGTTACGGCCATTCGCACTTCTTCAAGAACAATTACGTCTTCAAGCAATGGACCGACGCCAACGGCATTCTTGATTACCTGGAGTTCGCCCGTGGCTTTATCGCCAAGTGCGAGGATCGCTACGGCCAGGAGGAAGTGGAGAGGGTGCTTGATGCGGCGCACGCCCTGCAGAGCCACGGCGTGCATCGTTTCCCGCGCAAGCGCATGGCGGATCTGCGTTCGGAGGAGCGGCGCGAGGAAGAGCGCCGCAAGCACGGCGAGCAATTGTTCAACGATCTGTGGCGCACCGTGCCGCAAGGCAAACGGAAGCCGAGCAAGGACGAAGACGCCAAGCGCAAGGCGTTGCTCGGCCTGCCGGAAGAGAATCTGCTCTATTTCCTCGAAAAGACCGCGCCGCGGCTTCGCCCATGGCAGCGCGAAATCCTACGTATCGTGCGGTTGATCAATCAGTATTTCTATCCGCAGCGTCAAACCAAGGTGATGAACGAAGGTTGCGCCACCTTCGTGCACCATCGCATCATGAACCGCCTGCACGAGAAGGGGCAGATCGACGACGGCGCCTTCCTCGAATTCATCCACTCGCACACCAGCGTGGTGATGCAGCCCGGCTTCGACGATCGCCGCTATAGCGGCATCAATCCCTATGCGCTTGGCTTCGCCATGTGCTGCGATATCGAGCGCATCTGCACCAAGCCAACCGACGAGGATCGCGAATGGATGCCCGATATCGCCGGCAATGGCGATCCGTACGGCACGTTGCGCGATGTGTGGGCCAATTACCGCGACGAGAGTTTCATTTCGCAATTCCTGTCGCCACGCGTCATGCGTGACTTCGGTCTGTTTCGTATCGTGGATGACGAAACGGAAGACGAAATGGAGGTCGCCGCGATCCATGACGAACGCGGCTACCGCAATATACGCCGCGCGCTCTCAAAGCATTACGACATCGCCTACCGCGATCCGGACATTCAGATCATGGACGTCGATCTCGCCGGCGACCGCAAGCTCATCCTGCAGCATCGCGTCATGGACGGCATCACGTTGGTTGAAGGTGACGCGGAGAAAGTGCTTCAACACGTCGCCGACCTCTGGGGCTACGACGTGAAGCTGATCGAGCAGGATGATAACGGAACGGTGCATGCCGAGCACACAGCCAGTCCGCGACGGATGTTCGCCTAGGGCGTAGCGGCGAGTGCGCTCAGCCGGTCGCGATCGACGTAGGCGCCAAGTTGAATGATGCTGGCGAGCACGTCGGTATTGCCCATGAGGTCAGCCATCGCCTTTTCACCAAGCGTTCCAAAGGCGGCATGAAAGGCAGCGTCATGTCCGGCTGCGCTCACCGCCGCGCGCGTCTCCTGGGCGCAAGCGTTCAGCAGCAAGCGGTTGACGAGCGCGCCCATGCGGCGGTTGGCCTCAAGACCTTCCGTGTCGCTGACGCGGACGGACTGGGGCAGGCTGGGATGCCGTGACATCGCGATGAACAGCCAACGCGCTGTTGTCACGCTGTCTTCTGTCGTCACAGCGCCTGAGACACATGCGTTCAGAGCGGACACCGGGTCTGACGTCGTCTGGGCGTGAGCTGGGCCGAGCCCGAACCCCGCAGCGAACACCGCAGCAATCAATACGTTTTTCATGAGCTTCCCCGAGTAGCCACACCACAATGCAATTTCTGGTGGGGCCTGCAAGAGGGCGCCCATGGAATCTTGCTAAGCCCCAATTCGCGCCAATCCCTCAGCGATCGCCGGATCAACCTGCACGTCGCGCACCGACATCGGCCGCGTCAGCCGCAGCGTCTCCATGCTTCGCGCGCGCGAGAGCGCCACGTACGTCTGCCCCGGCGCAAATGCGCCGCGTCCTAAATCGATCTCGACGCTATCGAGCGTCATGCCTTGCGCTTTGTGAATGGTGAGCGCCCACGCGGGCGCCAAGGGGAATTGCACGTATTTGAATTCCTCCTTGACCTCCATGCGGTTCTCTTTGGCGTTCCAGGTCCAGCGCGCCTGCGGCCAGGTCGCGCGTTCGACCTCAACATCATCGCCGCTATCGAGCGTCACGCTCACGATTGTCTCGTCCAAAGCCGTCACAGTGCCGAGCGAGCCGTTCACCCAGCGCCCCTCAGGATCGTTCTGCGTGAAGATCACACGCGCGCCGCGCTTCAGCACCAATTCCATCGGCGCCGGAAAGCGGTCGCCTTGCGCCTTTGGCGCGTCGCCTTCGAATCCGCCCGAATAGCGCGCCGCGGCGCCCTCAAGGTTAGCCAGGCCGCGCGCATTGTAATTGTCCGCCACCGCGTTGGTTGCACACAGCAACACCGGTCGCTTCGGCAGCGAGCGCTCCAGACACACGGTGTTCAGGATCGTCACCGCTTCTTCGACGCCGCGGCGTTCGCGAATTGATGAGAGCAGCGTGATGAAATCCTGATTGGTCTGGCGGTGCACCTCGGTGAGCTGCACCGCCGCCAGCGGTGCGTCGCGCAACACATGCGCGGAGAACGCGTAAGGGCTTGCATAGCCCGCATCCTCCAAAAGCTGCCCTTCCTCACCGCGCACCACAGGCGGCAATTGATAAAAGTCGCCCACCAACAACATCTGTACGCCGCCAAACGGCCGCGAGGATTTGCGCGCGATCTGCAGATGCGTGTTCATCGCGTCGAGCACGTCGGCGCGCAGCATCGAAACTTCGTCGATGATCAGCCGGCGGATGGCGCGCGCGGTGCGCGCGAAGAACCAATTCGGCTTTTCGGCATTGCCGATCAGCGGCCGTGGCGGAAAGCCGAAAAAGGAATGCACTGTCTGCCCGCCGATATTCATCGCCGCCAAGCCCGTGGGCGCTAGCACCGCCTGGGGATAGCTTGGGTCGGAATCCACCAGCGAGCGGATGAAATGGCTCTTGCCCGTGCCGGCGCGGCCAGTGACCAGTACGACCGGCGTGCGGTCATCCAGGGCGGCCTGGGCTTCCGCCACGGCCAGATCGGGTTTCTTCGCGGGAATCGACATGCGCTTCTTGTATATAGTCGCTCGCCCGCTTGCGCTAAGCTGACGCACAAAGGAGTTCGCGATGCTTCGTTTCGTCTGCGCGGCCGCTGCCGCTTTGGTGTTGAGCGCCTGCGCGGCGCAGCCGGAGGCGACGTCGGCGCCGGCGGAAACGCTGGCCAGCGATGGGCGCGCCATTGCCGAGGCGCAATGTGCGGGTTGCCACGCCATCGGCGAATATGGCGCAAGCCCCGTGCCCGAAGCGCCCGTCTTCCGCACCATCCTCACCCGTTATCGCGCCGACGTGCTTGAGCAGGAGATGATCGAAGGCATTGAGGTCAGCCACCGGATGCCTGACTTCCAGTTCAATCCACAGGGCGCCGATGCGCTCATCGCCTATCTGCGCTCGATCCAGCAAGTTCCGCCGCAGCAGTAAAAAAAAGGGCGGCGCTTGCGGCGCCGCCCCGGAGAGAGTCTGCTTGGGTAGCTGTTAGTGCGCGCCGGTCGATGGCGGCGTGCGCAGGTCGAAGCGGTCGAGCTCCATGACCTTGGCCCACGCTTTGACGAAGTCCTGCACGAACTTTTCCTTCGCGTCGGACGCACCATAAACTTCCGCCAGCGCGCGCAATTGCGAGTGCGAGCCGAAGATGAGATCGGCGCGCGTGCCGGTCCATTTCACTTGGCCGGTCTTGCGGTCACGGGCTTCGAACTCCTCTTGCGAGCCGTTGATGCCTTTCCATTGCACGCTCATGTCGAGCAGGTTGACGAAGAAGTCGTTCGACAACACGCCCGGCTTGCTCGTGAGCACGCCATGCTTGTCGTGGCCGACTAGCAGCACGCGCAGGCCGCCGATCAACGCCGTCAATTCCGGCGCGGAGAGTTCCAGCAATTGCGCGCGGTCGACCAGGTGATCTTCGATCGGCATAATCGGCTTGCGCACGTAATTGCGGAAGCCGTCGGCCTTCGGGTTCAGGAATTCGAAGGAATGGACTTCCGTCTCTTCTTGCGTCGCGTCGGCGCGGCCCGGCGTGAAGGGGACCTTCACATTGTGGCCGCCGTCCTTGGCCGCCTTCTCGATCGCCGCGGCGCCGCCGAGCACGATGAGGTCCGCGAGCGAGACCTTCTTTGCGCCGGCGTTGAACTCCTTCTGGATCGCTTCAAGTTTCGCCAGCACCTTCGAAAGCTGGGCGGGCTTGTTGACCTCCCAATCCTTCATCGGCGCCAGGCGAATGCGCGCGCCATTGGCGCCGCCGCGGCGGTCCGACCCGCGATAGGTCGAGGCCGACGCCCACGCCGTTTCGATCAATTCACGCGTGGATAGGCCCGAAGCCAGCAATTTGGCCTTCAGCGCGTCCACGTCGCCGGCGTCGATCGTGCTTGGCGCGCCCGAGATCGGGTCTTGCCAGATCAACGTCTCCTTCGGGACATACTTGCCGCGATAGAGGCATTTCGGACCCATGTCGCGGTGCGTGAGCTTGAACCACGCGCGCGCGAACGCGTCGGCGAACTCTTGCGGGTTCTGATGGAAGCGGCGCGCGATCTTTTCGTAAGCGGGATCGAAGCGCAGCGCCAAGTCCGCCGTCGTCATCATTGGCGCGTGCTTCTTGTTCGGATCGAACGCGTCCTCGACCGTGCCGTCGCCCGTATTGCCCTTCGGCTTCCATTGGTGTGCGCCGGCAGGGCTCTTGGTGAGCTCCCACTCGTACTTAAACAGCGTGTCGAGATAGCCCATGTCCCACTTGGTGGGGTGCGGCTTCCAAGCGCCTTCGATGCCCGACGTGATGGTGTGGCCGGCCATGCCCGATTCGAACGTCGAGATCCAACCCAAGCCCTGGAGCTCGATGGGCGCCGCCTCGGGCTCTTTGCCGACGTGGCTTTCCGGCCCCGCGCCGTGCGCCTTGCCGAAGGTGTGGCCGCCGGCGACGAGCGCCACGGTCTCTTCGTCATTCATCGCCATGCGGGCGAAGGTTTCGCGGATGTCGCGCGCGGACGCGAGCGGGTCGGGATTGCCGTCCGGCCCCTGTGGGTTCACATAGATGAGGCCCATCTGCACGGCGCCGAGATTGCCGGCGAGTTCGCGGTCGCCGGAATAACGCGTGCCCGGCGCCTTGCTGTCGGCAAGCCAGGCTTCCTCAGCGCCCCAGTTCACATGATTTTCCGGTTCCCAGGTATCGGCGCGGCCGCCGCCGAAGCCGAACACAGGGCCGCCCATCGATTCAATCGCCACGTTGCCGGTGAGGATGAGCAGATCGGCCCACG
Organism: Vitreimonas sp.; assembly: GCF_036392335.1. NCBI lineage: Bacteria > Pseudomonadati > Pseudomonadota > Alphaproteobacteria > Hyphomonadales > Hyphomonadaceae > Vitreimonas > Vitreimonas sp. Next base: position 29,052 of record NZ_DASVYD010000069.1, on the reverse strand, counting down.
ACAGCTTCGCGCCGTACTTTTGCTTAATCGGCCACAACAAACGACGCGCCTTGTCGAGGTTGCCGTTATCCGGCCAGGAATTCAGCGGGGCGAAGCGTTGCTGGCCGCGGCCGCCGCCGCCGCGACCATCGCCCACGCGATAGGTGCCGGCCGCGTGCCAGGCCATGCGGATGAAGAACGGGCCGTAGTGCCCATAGTCCGCCGGCCACCAATCCTGGCTGTCGGTCATCAGCGCGCGGAGGTCTTTGATCACCGCGTCGAGATCGAGGCTGTCGAATTCTTTCGCGTAGTTGAAGGCCGGCCCCATCGGGTCCGATTCCGGTGAGTTCTGGTGGAGAACGTTCACATTGACTTGGTTGGGCCACCAATCGCGGTTGGTGCGTGCGCGCGTGTGCGGCACGGGGCATTTTGAGTCAGTTCCGTCGGCCATCTCGGGCTCCTCCTAACGATAGGCGAATGGACTAGCGCGTTAGGGGATATCGACCAAATCGATTTTATAAGAGGGAACTATAGAAATTTCCTGTGGATCAGCGGGAGAGCAGCTGAAGCAACAGGCCGTATTCATCCTCCATCAGGCCGTTGCGGCGCGCCCGCGCGACGGTTTCGCGGCCTTCATTGGCGATATGCGGCGCCCAAGCCGCGAGGGCGTCGCACCGGGACGCGTCCGGCCGCGGCCGGCGCTCGACCGCAAGCTCCACCAGGCGGCCAATATATTGGCCGACGCCTTCGCGGATCTCACGTTCGCCGCCGCGGCTCGCGGCCGCATTCATGGCCGCAATCTCCAGCGCGCCGACAACGCCTGCATCCACGGTTTGCCGCATCGGCACGCCGCACGCGAAACTGTCGCCCAACGCCATCGACCAAGCGTCGGTCGTGCGTTCAACCTGAGCCGCGGTCGGCCGCCCGGCGAGCACGGACGCCAACGTCCCGCGGCTCGCCGCATCGGCATAACGCAGCGAGGGCAACGCGTCGGGCAGCGTGGCGCAAGCGGCGAGCGCGAAGAGGGCGAGCAGCGGAACCAAGCGCATAGGCGTCCTTTAAGCTTGATCGAGCGCTTGGCTCAGATCGGCGATCAGATCGTCGGGATCTTCAATGCCGATTGAGATGCGAATGAGGCCAGGCGTGATCGAGTATTTCGCCAGTTCCTCGGCTGGCATGCCCGAATGCGTCATGGCGGCGGGATGCGACGCAAGTGTTTCGGTGCCGCCAAGACTGACCGCGAGCTTGATCACCTGCAGTGCGTCGAGCACCCGGAAGGCCGCTGCTTCACCACCTTTGACTTCGAATGAGAAGGTTGAGCCCGCGCTATTGTTCTGACGCTCATGGATCGGCCGGTCGGGATGATCCTTTGGCAGGAAATCGAGATACCAGACATTGTCGATCTTCGGGTGATCACGCAGGAACTCGGCCACCTTGCGTGCGCCGACCGCGCCCGCTTCCATGCGCAGCTTCAATGTTTCCAGCGAGCGCATCAGCAGCCACGCTGTATGCGAATCCGCCATGGTGCCGAGGGTCGAGCGCATGCGCCGCACCGGCGCCAGCATCGCTTTCGAGCCGGATACGCCGCCGGCGATCAAGTCGCTATGGCCGCCGACATATTTGGTCAGCGACATCACGACGATGTCGGCGCCGTGTAAAAGCGGCGTCGAATAAACCGGTCCCAGCATCGTGTTGTCGACGATCACAGGCGGGCGTTTGCCATCGACGGTGAGGAACTCGGAGACTTTGCGCGCGGCCTGAATATCCACCAGCGCGTTGGTCGGATTAGCCGGCGTCTCGATGAAAATCGCCCCGACACGGCCCTTCTTCTTCGCCTCTTCCGCCGCCTTCATCATTTCTTCCGGACCGTGTTCGGCCTCGAACGCGACTTGGCTGATGCCGAATTCCGGCAGGATCGAGTGGATCAGCGTTTCGGTGCCGCCGTAGATCGGCCGGCTCTGCAGGATCACGTCACCAGGCCGGAGATAGGCGAGCAGTGCGGTCGAGATCGCCGCCATGCCCGAGGCGAACACGAGCGCGGTTTCGGCTTCATCCCACAACGCCAGCCGATCCTCGACCACTTCGAGGTTCGGGTTGTTGAAGCGCGAATAGATCAGACCCGGTTCTTCGTCGGGCCCCAGCTTGCGGCGGCCTTGAATGGTGGCGAAGAAATCCTTGCCGTCCTGCGCCGTTTTGAACACGAAGGTCGAAGTTTGGAATTGCGGCGGCTTCAGCGAGCCTTCCGACAACATCGGATCGTAGCCGTAGCCCATCATCAGGGTTTCGGGCTTCAGCGGACGATTATTGAGCGTACGCTTGCGCCATTTTTTCTCGGCCACGCGGGGGTCTCCTAAAGAGCTAAGTTTGCGCTCTTCTCGGCTGACGTGGCGTGAAATTCAATGGCCGCGCGACGGCGCGCAAGAATTTGCCGGCTTTGCGCTCAGAGCGACCAATCCGCGTCGGCCGGCGCGGGCGTGAGCGCCATTTCCGGCATGGAGAGCCCCACATCCGTCAGCGCGGCGGGCAAGCTCGGCAGCGGCGTCGCGAAATTCTGCGCTGGCAGCGCGCCTTTGCCCGGCTTTGCATTTGCGGCGGAGAATTGGCTCCACGCGATCGTCGGCAGCGGCGCGGCCTGCGCGTTCGGGGCCGGCGCGGCGACCGCACCATTCGCGATCTGATCGGCCAAGCCATCAGCCATCGACGCCAGCATCGCGAATTCCTCGGCGCCGACCATTTGCGGCACGCGGCCGGTGAGGCGCAACTGCATCGGCAATTGGTACGACGCGCCCGACGGTTCGATCACACGCAGCATCACGCCATGCACGGCGTCCGGCTCACGCGCGAGCACATCATCGTTCGCGACAGAGACGATGCCCCATTGGCGATCGACGATGAAGCGTCCGCCTGCGTCATCGACGAGATAAAAGCCCGGCTCCTCGTGCGAGAGAGCGGATTCGGGCGCGTGCGAAGGATCGAGTGGCGGAATCATGGTCCGCGCACTCTGACCCTTCGTAGCTAATACCGCGTGAAAACGGCGTTCTTCTCTTGTTTAGCGTGGTTAAGCGCTCTTTACGCTTGTTCGCCCCAGCCGGCGGCGGCTTTGACTTCGAGGAATTCCTCCAAGCCGAAATGCCCGCCTTCGCGGCCCAAGCCTGATTGCTTGTAGCCGCCGAACGGCGTGCCCATGCCGCCCCAGGCGCCATTGATATGGATGTTGCCGGCGCGGAGCTTGCGCGCGACTTTGCGTGCGCGCTCTTCCGGCCCGGCGACGTAAGCAGCCAAACCATACGGCGTGTCGTTGGCGATCTTGATCGCTTCTTCTTCTGACTCGTACGGAATGATGCAGAGCACCGGTCCGAAGATTTCCTCGCGCGCGATCGTCATGTTGTTGTTGACGTCGGCGAACACGGTCGGGCGCACATAATAGCCGCGATTGAAGCCATCGGGACGGCCGACGCCGCCCGCGGCGACGCGCGCGCCTTCATCGATGCCCTTTTGGATGAGGCCTTGCACTTTCTGGAACTGGTTGGCGTTGGCGAGCGGGCCGATCGCGCCCGGTTCCGCTTGATCGGGCGCCTGCACCTTGACCGAATTCGCGGCGGCGGCGGCAATTGCGACCACTTCCTCATATTTCGATTTCGGCGCCAGCATGCGCGACGGCGCGTTGCAGCTTTGGCCGGTGTTTTGCGCCATGTGCAGCATGCCGCCGGCGACCGCCTTCTTCAGATCGGCGTCGTCCAAGATGATGTTCGGGCTCTTGCCGCCCAATTCGAGCGCGACCTTCTTGATGCCCTTGGCGCAGGCTTCCATCACCGCCGTGCCCGCGCGGGTGGAGCCAGTGAAGCTCATCATGTCGACGTCGGGGTGGGCAGAGAGCGCCGCGCCGACTCCTGGGCCGTCGCCATTGACGAGGTTGAACACGCCCGCCGGGACGCCAGCTTCCTCTAGAATTTCGGCGAACAGCACGGCGTTGAGCGGCGCCAGTTCCGATGGCTTCAGCACCATCGTGCAGCCCGCGGCGAGCGCGGGGCCAACCTTCGCGCAGATTTGGTTTTGCGGCCAATTCCATGGCGTGATCATGCCGACAACGCCGATTGGCTCTTTCAGGATGCGGCGGCCCTTGCCGTAATCATATTCGAACTTGAAATCGTCGAGCTGTTTGCGCGCGTCCATCAGATAGCCAAGCCCGGCCGGCGCCTGGGCCGCATTCGCCAGCGGCAACGGCGCGCCCATTTCCATCGAAATGGTCTCGGCCATTTCCGGCAGACGGCGCTGATAGATGGCGATGATCTTGTCGAGCAGCGCTTTGCGCTCATCGATGCTGGTTTGGGAGAAGGTCTCGAACGCCTTCTTGGCGGCCGCGACAGCCTTGTTCACGTCCTCCGCCGTGCCCAACGAAATACGGCCGCACGGCTCCTCATTTGCCGGATTGATCACGTCATGCGTGCGCGGCTTGGTCGGGGCGACCCATTTGCCGTCGATGTAGAAATTCAGTTTCTCGCGCATGGGAGCCTCCAGGTGTCAGGTGCCGGGTGTCAGCGTGCATTATCAGATATAGGACGGCGGGGCGAGATCGCGCCACGGCATGGGAGCTGACACCTGACACCTGACATCCGACACCTGCGAAGCTATGGCCGCATCAAGGCTCGCACCCTCAAGCCGCGCCAAGCCGGTCTGGTCGAGACGCTGCTGCCGCATCTGGCCGTCCCGGAGGAGGGCGCGCTGGATTGGGAAGAGCTGTTCGCGCCGGTGGCCGAGGATGTCGGCCTTGCGCCCCCGACAGCCCCACTTCCTGCTGAACCTAGCGCCCAAATCCTCGAAATCGGCTTCGGCGGCGGCGAGCACCTGGTCTCCCAGGCCACCGCTCATCCCGACCGCCGCTTCATCGGCGTCGAGCCGTTCTTGAACGGCGTTGCCTCGTGCCTGCGCCACATCGAGGAGAGCGGCGCGCAGAACATCCGTCTGCACCAGGGCGACGCGCGCGATGTGATCGCGCGTTTGCCCGATGCGTCGCTTGATCTCGTCTATATTCTTTTCCCCGATCCCTGGCCGAAGACGCGCCACCACAAGCGCCGCCTGATCCAGCCGGAATTTCTGGGCGACCTCGCGCGCGTCATGAAGCCCGGCGCCGAACTCCGCTTCGCCACCGATTGGGCCAATTACGCCGCCTGGACGCTCGAACATCTCATGCGCGACCGGCGCTTCACTTGGCTCGCCGAACGCGCCGAAGATTGGCGCCAACCTTGGCCCGGCCACGTCACCACCCGCTACGAAGAAAAGAAACTCGGCGATTGCGCACCGATCTGGCTGCGATTCGTGCGCCGCTGATAACGGTTAGCACCAGCCGCTTATTTGGAGGCGGCTATCGCGGCATGACTCTGTGGGGTCCCGTCGAAGAAGTGGGCATCAACGGAACGTGTGGATCGGTTGGCTGTATAGAAGGAGCGTTCGTGGTCAATGCGGACACGCGTGCCTCAAAGACGAGCACACCTCGGTCGTATATCTCCAGTGTGTCTCGATTGTCCCAAGCCTCGTTCGCAGGTCGAGCACCCCTTCTGAGGTGTCTGCTTATGACCTGCGCGAAACGCGATCCGTCCTCGGAGATGTCGGCGCCACCGGTGCGCCCCGCGCCCTCTGGCAAGGCAGGCGTCTCGAATAATTCGCCAACGCCCTCTGCGTCGTAGGCCATGTAGCCGTAGAGCAATTCCCGCGTCGGGCGGCGTGGCATTCCTCGCGTGTCGTACCAATCAGTGACGTTTTCATTGCTCAATGAAACGTGCGTGATCACGCGGCCATCGTTCGTAGGGCGCATGCCATGAGCGCCCTCGAGCGCGCCGCTCGCCGGGAATGGGATCGGCCAGTTGGGCAAAAGCTCGCCAGGCGCCAACCTGAACGAAAACACATCGCGGATCTCGCGCCGCCATTGCCAGGACCATCGATTGCGTTCGTCGTTATCCGCCCAATAATAAGACACCTCTGCGTTGGGCAGGGTGCGGATGAACACCGGGTCTAGCATCCCTCCGATGTAGAGTGCGCCAACGCGATCGTAGAAGATGTCTCGGGCGAAACTCACGTGACCTTCAGAGCGCCGCACCGCGCGGCCATCAGTCGTAGTGCGCTCGAAAAGTGCGTAGGCCATTGAAGAGGGGCTGTACGGCGGGTCACCCAATATGACGCCCTCAAATGCCGCGAGCGTCGTCCCGTTTGACGACAATACCGGATGTCGAACGTGGGGAATATTCGCGAGCAAGACCAAGGGGGACTCGTCGCGCGGCCGCAGACGCCAAACACTCGATCCATAACCGCCCAGCACACTTGCCGCACCTGTTACAAACGTGAGTTCGTCGCCATCAGGAGACCAGGCAAGATCTCCCAGATCGCTGTGACCCGCTGGGGCGCGAACAATGATGGCCCGCCTCGCGCCCGTGTCGAACAGCACGAACTGCGTCGCAGGCGAACTCATAAGCGTGAACGCTACGAACGCACCGTCCGGTGACATCGCCATAGTCCCCAAGCCGTGGCACGAATCCGCGCGTGGGCAAGGGTAAGGTTGCGCCAAAACGATGCTTGGATACGCCAGAACCCATACAGCCAGGATAACAACCAGTCGCAGCATGCGAGGAGCCTAACCTTGTTTCCCGATGACGCATTGGGCCAGAAGCGGTAGAATTCCCCTACCCGCCCAGCGCTTCCAGCGCCCGTGCTTTGACGGCCTTGTAATCGAGTTTGCCGTTCGGCGCGCGACGCAGGGAATCCACCACCACGAGCGCGCGGGGCGCTTTATAGTCCGCCAAGTGTTCGCGCACGTGCGCGGCGAGTTCGGCAAGTGAGGGCTCGCGCGCGTCGGCCTGCAGCTCCACAACGGCGCAGATGCGCTCGCCGAAACGCGGATCGGGCGCGCCGATGACGGCGGCGTCGCGGATCGCGGGATGGCGCTTCAACGCTTCCTCGACCTCTTCGGGAAAGACCTTTTCGCCGCCGGTGTTGATGCATTGGCTGCCGCGCCCGAGCAGGCGTAACGATCCGTCCGCCTCGACCGTGGCCCAATCGCCTGGGATCGACCAACGCTTGCCTTCGATGAAGGCAAAGGTGCGCTTGGTTTTTTCGTCGTCGCCATAATAGCCAAGCGGCATATGTCCGCCGACGGCGACGAGGCCGCGTTCGCCAGAGCCGGGCGCCACCCGCCGGTGATCCTCGGTGAACACCGCGCATTCCGGGCCGGCGATGAAAGCGGCGGTCTGGCTTTCGCCGGCGGCGGTCGACACCGACAGCCCCATGCCCACCGCCTCGCTGGAGGAAAACGCGTCGGTCAGCATCGCCTGCGGCAGGAAACGCAACAGCGCGTGCTTGTTCTCTTGGCTCCACATCGCGCCGGACGATCCGATGCTGGTGACGCACGACAAATCCCAGCGGCCGGGGTGGCGCTCCAACGCCTCAAGCATGGGCTGCGCGAACGGCAAGCCCACGATGGCGAGCGAGGTAACGCGATGACGCGCCACTTCGTCCCACAATTCGACCGCGTCGAAATGCCGGCTCGGCAACAGCGCCACCGCGCCGCCGGCAAGCAGCGTCATGAGCGCGCTGAACAAGCCCGTGCCGTGCATCAGCGGGCAGGCGACCAAGCCGATGCGACGCGGATAGGCCGCGATGCGCTCGGCCGCTTCCTCGGGGCGCGCCAGCGGCGGCACGCCGAGCAAGAGCGAGCCGCCAAAGCCGGTGACGCCAATCTGATCCTCTTGCCGCCACATGACGCCTTTCGGCAGGCCGGTCGTGCCGCCGGTGTAGAGGATCAGGAGATCGTCATTCGATCGCCCCCACCGCGCCAAGGTCGGCCGCGTCGCCGGCACATCGACGACGATGCGCGTGTAGTCCTCGGCCCAAGGCGGCGCGCTGAAACCCGGCTCTTCCACCGCGATCCAGATTTTCACTTTCGGCAAGCGCGCACGGATGTCCTCGATGCGCGCAGCGAAGCCAGCGTGAAAGACGACCGCTTCAGCGTCGGCATTATCGAAGAGATAGAGAAGCTCATCGGCCGTGTAGCGATAATTCACGTTGAACGGCGCCATGCCGACTTTGAACGCGGCGTAGGTCGCGGTCAGATATTCCGCGCAATTGTGGAAATAGATTCCGACCTTGGCGTTCTTCTCAAGGCCCGCCGCCAGCAAACGCGCCGCTAGCGCGTCCGCTTGCGCATCGAAGTCGCCCCACGACAGCACGCGTTCGCCTTGCAGCACCGCCGGCGCCTGCGGCTGCATCCGCGCGATTGGCTCCCAGGCGTTAGCGTAGGACCAGACGATGGCGTTCTCGGTCATAAGCGCGAGCCTAGCCAAGCGCCGATCCGCCGTCACCCTAGAGGCTTTGCCAGGGCGCGCGTGTTCGCGTGTGCAGCAAACGCGTCCCTTTGCCTGTTGCGGTCGCGCGCGGCGCCAAAGCCGCCATCGGCATCATGCCTTCCCACTTGGAGTTGGCCCACGCGCCCGTGACGCATCCAATACCACCGACCTCCGCATCTTTGTGAATGACGTGGCGTTGCATCGAACGCGCTGTCGAATTCGGGAGGGTGCTGTGAATCTCGTTCAACGGGCGACGCTCATCGTCGCGGCGGCGGCGGCTTATCTTATTGGCTTTTGGCCGACCTGGCAGCTTCGCGACCTCGTGCTGCAGGCGTTTGGCAATCCTGCCTATGAAGGCGTTTGGATTCTTATCCCGCATGTTTTTCTCTATTCGACTCTGCCGGCTTTGTTTTGCGTCGCGGCTTGGTTCGCTTTCACGCGCTTAGGCTGGATGCCCGCGCCGCGATTTTCGCTGCGTTGGGCCACGTTCGGCTGGGGTTTGGGCGCCGGCCTTATCTCGATCGCGGTGCTGGTGGCGTTCTTTTTCGCGACCGGTCAGGCTGGCGCCTTCCACGCGCCGCGCGTCGATCCGTGGTTGGCGACGGCGAATGTCTTTTCGAATTTCTATGAGGAGTTCATTTTTCGTGGCTTCATCCTCGTGGCGCTGACGGCCGCGCTCGGCTTTTGGCCCGCCGCTATTCTCTCAAGCCTCGCTTTCGGCGCCACACATGCGCAATATCCGCTGGCGCTGCAGGGCTTGATCGCGGCGCTTGCGTTGCTCTGGGCGTGGGCTGGCAGGCAAGGCGGTGGCTTGCTGGCGCCGTACACGGCCCACATGTCGCTCGATTGGCTGGTCGATCCGATCCTCTGACAGGGGGCTTGGCTCCGCGCCTCAAACCCGCTATATCGACCGCCAACATCGCTGATGCCTCCGATGGAGGTTCAGCGGCGGAGCCCCGGGCTCCGCCGCTTTTTTGTTACTCGAAGGAGCCGCTCCTGCGCGCCACCAACCCTGTCGAAGAGCGCGTCATTGCGCTGATCGAGCCGACCGCCGCCGGTCTCGGCTACCGGATCGTGCGCGTGCGTCTCTCCGGCAATCGTCGTAAACGGCTGCAAATCATGGCCGAGCGCGTCAGCGACGGCTACATGGGCATTGACGATTGCGGCCGTCTCTCGCGCGCTCTTTCGCCCGTATTCGACCTCGAGGACCCGATCCAAGGCGAATACGACCTTGAGGTCAGTTCGCCCGGGATCGACCGCCCGCTGATGCGGATCGAGGATTTCGAACGCTTCAAAGGCTATCTCGTGAAGCTCGAAACCGCGCAGATGATCAACGGCCAGCGGCGCTATAAGGGCGAGATCGCGGCCGTCGACGGCGATGAGATCACGCTCGCCACCGAGCACGGCGAAGTGAAGCTGAAATTCTCCGCGCTGTCGGATGCGCGCCTCGTGCTCACCGACAAGCTGATCGAAGAAGATTTGAAACGCGCCAAAGCGGCCGAGGCCGCCGCTGGCGCTGAAGGTTCTGACGAAGAGGAAACACCATGAGCACCGGCATTTCGGCGAACCGGCTTGAAATCCTGCAGATCGCTGACGCGGTCGCGCGCGAAAAGTCGATCGAAAAGGACATCGTCATCCAGGCGATGGAGCACGCGCTGCAGAAGGCCGCGCGCTCGCGCTACGGCGCCGAACACGACATCCGCGCCACCATCGACCCGAAGACCGGCGAGATGGAGCTGAAGCGTGTCATGACGGTGGTGGACGACAGCGTGCTCGATCCGGAAACGCGGCCCTTCAATCCCTCCACCGACATCATGCTCAATGTCGCGCTGAAGTCCGACAAGGAAGCGGTCGTCGGCAAGGAATATGTCGAGCTGCTGCCGCCGATCGAATTCGGCCGCGTCGCCGCGCAGACTGCCAAGCAAGTGATCAATCACGAAGTGCGCGAAGCCGAGCGTGAGCGCCAATACAACGAGTACAAGGACCGTATCGGCGAGATCATCAACGGCGTCGTGAAGCGCGTCGAATTCTACAACGTGATCGTCGACCTCGGCCGCGCCGAAGGCGTGATCCGCAAGTCCGAAGGCATCCCGCGCGAAAATCTCCGCGTCGGCGACCGCACGCGCGCCTACGTCTATGATGTGCGCCGCGAAACCAAGGGCCCGCAAATCTTCCTGTCGCGCGCGCGTCCGGAATTCATGGCCCGCCTGTTCGCGCAGGAAGTGCCGGAGGTCTATGAAGGCGTCATCGAAATCAAGGCCGCCGCGCGCGATCCAGGTTCGCGCGCGAAAATCGCCGTGCTTTCGCATGATTCCAGCATCGACCCCGTCGGCGCTTGCGTCGGCATGCGCGGCGCCCGCGTGCAGGCGGTGGTCGGCGAAATGCAGGGCGAGAAGATTGATATCATCCCGTGGTCGCCGGATCCGGCGACCTTCATCGTCAACGCGCTGCAACCGGCGGAAGTCTCCAAGGTCGTGCTAGACCCGGAGGAAGCGCGCGTTGAAGTCGTGGTCGGTGAAGCCCAGCTTTCGCTCGCCATCGGTCGTCGCGGCCAGAACGTGCGCTTGGCCTCGCAGCTCACCGGCTGGTCGATCGACATCTTGACGGAAGCGGAAGAGTCCGAGCGCCGCCAGAAGGAATTCGCGGCGCGCACCGAACTCTTCATCAAGGCGCTGGAAGTGGACGAAATGTTCGCCCAGCTGCTCGCGTCGGAAGGCTTCGAAACCGTGGAGGAGATCGCCTATGTCGATTCCATCGAGCTGGCTTCGATCGAAGGCCTGAACGACGAAATCGCCGAAGAGCTCCAGACCCGGGCGCAGGAATATCTTGAAAAGCTCGCCGCCGAGCTTGAGTCCAAGCGCGTCGCCCTCGGCGTCGCCGATGACCTCAAGGCCGTGCCGGGGCTCACCGCGCCGATGCTGGTCACGCTGGGCGAGAAGGGCGTCAAGACTCTGGAAGATTTCGCCGGCCTCGTCGGCGACGACATCCGCGGCTATTTCGAGACCAAGAACGGCGAGCGCGTGCGCGAACCGGGCGTGCTCGAAGACTATCAGCTGACGCAAGAACAGGCCGACGCGTTGGTGCTCAATGCACGTATCGCGGCCGGCTGGATCGAAGCGCCGCCGGAAGAGGAAGTCGCTGAAGGAGAGGCGGATGAACTCTCCACCGTCTTCCCAGACCGCGGATGAGGAGACGCGCCGCGGCCGGGAACGCCGCTGCGTCGCCTCCGGCGAATCCTACCCAGAAGCCGCGCTGATCCGGTTCGCGCTTGCGCCGGACGGCGTGGTGACGCCCGACGTCGCGGCGAAATTGCCGGGACGCGGCGTGTGGGTGCGCGCCGAGCGCGCGAGCGTGGAACTCGCCGCGCGCAAAGGGGGCTTTGCCCGCGGCTTCAAGACTCAAGTGAAAGTTCCCGACGGGCTGGCCGATCTGGTCGAGAGGCTGCTGATGAAGCGGTGCCTCGATCAACTCGGCCTCGCCCGCCGCGCCGGCGCCATCGCCTTGGGCGCCACGCAGGTTGAAACGGCGATTCGCGCCAGACCGCCTTTTCTGCTGATCGAAGCCGAAGATGGCGCCGAAGAGGGTCGCGAAAAGCTGATGAGCCTCCATATAGGACTCTGGGGCAGGCCGCCGCGCGCGGTTGGCTGCTTCCAATCCACGGATTTGGGCGTGGCGCTGGGGCGGGAACGTGTGATACACGCTTGCCTGCTTCAAGAGCGCTTGGCGGTGGGCTGGGCGGCGGAAATCAGCCGCCTCGCTGGCTTTCGCACCATCGTTCCAGACTCTTGGCCCGATTCCTGGCGCTCTGTGTCGTGGAAACTGGGCGGCGCGGATGCTGGATCAACCAGCGCTGGGCCGGCGACACCGACATTGGACGACCGCGCGTGACGACGTTTTTAGGATTGGCAACTCGACTGCATGTCTGACGGCAACGAACAGAAAGACACTCCCTCCGGCCGCAAGCCGCTGACGCTGACCCGCACGACGAGCACGGGGACGGTGCGGCAAAGCTTTAGCCATGGCCGCACCAAGCAAGTGGCCGTCGAGGTCCGCGAAAAGCGTTCGATCAACCGCCCTGGCGCTGGCGGCGCCGCCGCGCCGAGCGCGCCCGGCCCCGGCGTACCGCCGCCGATCCGCACCGCCCGCGCGACTCCGGCGCCTGCCGAACCGGTGGCCCCGAAGCCCCAGCCGGGCGGCGTCACCGATGATGAAGCCCGCCGCCGCGAGGAAGCAGTTCGTCGCGCGATGGCTGAACGCGAAGCGCGCGAACAGCGCCTGCGCGCCGAGGAAGAACAACGCCGCGCGCTCGAAGAGGCGCAACGCAAGAAGGCCGCCGAGGATGCGGCGCTGGCCGCCGAAGCCGAGGCGCGTCGCCGCGCCGAAGCTGAGGAGGAGGCCGCTGCCGCCGCGCCCGCCGCCGCCGCGCCGCAACCCCAACAGCCCGCCGCGCCGGAACAGCCGAAGCTCGGCTCGCCCGTGCCGCGCCCGAACGCGCCGCCGCAACGCGACACCGCGCTGCTCGACGAACTGGGCGGCCGTATCAAGTCCGCGCGCAAGCCGTTGCCGACCGCGCCAGTGAAGCCGGCCAAGAAGGGCCAGCCGCAGCGCCGCGAAGGCAAGCTCACGCTCGACATGGTGGAGCGCATCAGCGAGGGCGATGACGATCGCGTCCGTTCGCTGGCGGCCTATCGTCGTGCGCAGCAAAAGGAAAAAGAACGCCGCGCGAAAATGATGGGCGGCGGGGGCGAGCGCGAACAGATCAAGCGCGAAGTCATTATCCCGGAAACCATCACGGTTCAGGAACTCTCCAACCGTATGGCCGTCCGCGTGGCCGACATCATCAAGTTCATGATGCGCCAAGGCCAGATGATGAAGCAGAGCGACGAGCTCGATGCTGATACGGCCGAACTCATCGCCACCGACTTTGGCCACACTGTAAAGCGTGTCGCCGAATCGGACGTTGAGGAAGGCCTCGCCGGCGACATCGTCGACACCGACGAGAACCTGCAGCCGCGTCCGCCGGTCGTGACCATCATGGGCCACGTCGACCACGGCAAGACTTCGCTGCTCGATGCGCTGCGCCAAACCGACGTTGTCTCCGGCGAAGCCGGCGGCATTACTCAGCATATCGGCGCCTATCAGGTGCGTCTGGAAAACGGCCAGCGCGTCACCTTCCTCGATACGCCCGGCCACGCCGCGTTCAGCGCCATGCGCGCCCGCGGCGCGCAAGTCACCGACATCGTCGTGCTCGTTGTGGCCGGCGATGACGGGGTCATGCCGCAAACGGTGGAAGCCATTCAGCACGCCAAAGCGTCCGGCGTGCCGATGATCGTCGCCATCAACAAGATGGATAAGCCGGACGCCAATCCGGACCGCGTGCTCAGCGAACTGACGCAACACGACGTCATCGTTGAGCAATTCGGCGGCGACGTGCAGGTCGTGAAGGTTTCGGCGCTGAAGAGGACTGGCCTCGAAGACCTGATCGAGCAAATTCTGCTGCAAGCGGAAGTGCTCAATCTGCGCGCCAATCCGGATCGCGCGGCGGAAGCGACGGTGATCGAGTCGAAACTCGACAAGGGCCGCGGCACCGTGGCCACGGTGCTGGTGCAGAAGGGCACGCTGAAGCGCGGCGACATCGTCGTCGTCGGCGCCCAAACCGGCCGCATCCGCGCCATCTCGAACGAGCGTGGTCAGCAGCTGCAAAGCGCGGGGCCATCCGAGCCCGTGGAGATCATGGGTCTCGAAGGCGTGCCGGAGCCGGGCGACAATCTGAACGTCGTCGAAAACGAAAACCGCGCGCGCGAAGTCGCGAGCTACCGCGCCCGCACCAAACAACGCCAGCGCGCTGGCGGCGGCAAGTCGGCGGCGACCTCGCTTGAATCCATGATGGCCAAGTTCAAGGATTCCACGGCGAAGGAATTGCCGGTCCTGATCAAGGCCGACGTCCAAGGTTCGGCGGAAGCGATCGTCGGCTCGCTCGAAAAGCTGGCGCACGAAGAGGTCCGCGCCCGCGTGGTGCTCTCCGGCGTCGGCGGCATCAACGAATCCGACGTCCAGCTTGCGAAGGGCTCGGGCGCGCCGATCATCGGCTTCAATGTCCGCGCCTCGAAGGAAGCGCGCGATCTGGCCGAGCGCGAAGGCGTCGAAATCCGCTATTACAACATCATCTATGACCTGATCGACGACATCAAAGGCGTCATGTCCGGCATGCTCGCGCCGCTCACGCGCGAAACCATGCTCGGCAACGCCGAGGTCCTGGAGGTCTTCAACATCTCCAAGGTCGGCAAGGTCGCCGGGTGCCGCGTCACCGATGGCGTGGTCCGCAAAGGCGCCAAGGTCCGCATCTTGCGCGATGACGTGGTGATCCAGGAAATGGGCGTGCTCACCACGCTGAAGCGCTTCAAGGACGAAGTCGATCAAGTGGTCTCCGGCCAGGAATGCGGCATGAGCTTTGGGCCGTTCCAGGACATCAAGCAGGGCGACGTGATCGAGTGCTTCAACGTCGAAGTGGTGCAACGCTCGCTCTGAGGCGTGGGATGATGCGTCGGGTTGTTCTTGCAGCGGTGGCGGCGCTTGGCCTGATGGCCGGCGCCTGCAACCGCACTGCCGAAGAGGCCGAAGGCCCGCGCGTGCGCACCACCACCATCGTCGAGCCGGAAACGCGCGTGGACACGGTGCCCCAGGAAGAGCCGGCGGTGGCGCGTACGCAATGGCGCGCCACCAGTGACGCCGCCCGGTCCATCACCGGCAATCTGCGCGTGAGCATCGAAACGCGCCGCGGCGGACCGCTCATCTTCGCCTTCGCCAACGGCATCACTGTGCGCGCGCAACCCTACAATGTGGTGCCCGCGGATTCGCGCTCGGGCGTGGGCGGGCAGAGCTTCGCCGCTGTTCTCGGCGGTGATCCGCGCGTGGACGTGTATCTTTATCGCGTCGAGCGTGAGAACGTGGCGCCCAGCGCTGGAGACGGCGGTCTGTGCGGCGGTCGCCGCACGCGCCACATGGCGGTGAGCGAGTTCGTCGATTCCAGCGGCCGTTGGGTGTTCAAGGTCGCGGCCTTCCAAGGCGAGGCGGGACCATCCTCGGGCGCCGATCCAGAATTTTGCAACGCATTCGCCTTCGTGGCGCAGTAAAATGAAACGCAAATCCAAAGGACACGATCACGGCCACGGGCCGTCGCAACGCCAGTTGCGCGCCGCCGAATTGGTGCGCCACGCATTGGTCGACGTGATTGCGCGCGAAGATCTCCGCGATCCCGATCTGAAGGGCGTCTCCGTCACCATCGGCGAAGTGCGCGCCTCGCCGGATTTGAAGCATATGACCGCGTTCGTCTCGGCGCTCGGCCCCACCGATCCGCGCGTCATCGCCAATGCGCTCACCCGCAGCGCCGGTTTCCTACGCGGCCGTCTCGCGCGTTCGATCGATCTCAAATTCACGCCCGAGCTGCACTTCCAGCCCGACGTCTCCTACGACGAAGCCCGCCATATCGACGAATTGCTCGCCAGCCCCGAAGTGGCGCGCGATTTGACTCCTCCCCCGCATGCGGGGGAGGTCGCGAGCGAAGCGAGCGGGAGGGGGCAAGTCCGTCAGCCATCCGCGCAGTCCCCCCTCAGTCACGCTGCGCGTGACAGCTCCCCCGCCAGCGGGGGAGCAGTTGGAGACGACGACGCATGAGCCGCCGCAAGAAGGGCGACGACGTTTCCGGCTGGGTGGTGCTCGATAAGCCGGACGACATGACGTCGACGCACGCCGTGTCCGCCGTGCGCCGCATCTATAACGCGCAGAAGGCAGGCCATGCCGGCACGCTCGACCCGCTCGCCTCCGGCATCCTGCCGATCGCGCTGGGCGAAGCGACCAAGACCGTGCCTTGGCTGATGGAAGCGGAGAAGACCTACCTTTTCACCGTCAAATGGGGCGTCTCGACCGACACTCAGGACCGCGAGGGCAAGGTGATCGCCACCAGCGACGTGCGGCCAAGCGCCGACGCTGTTCGCGAAGCGCTCAAAGCCTTTGTCGGGCAGATTCAACAAATCCCGCCGCAATTCAGCGCCGTGAAGGTTGATGGCGAGCGCGCCTACGATCTGGCCCGCGACGGTGAAACCGTCGAATTGGAGCCGCGCACCGTCGTGGTGCACGAGGCGGACTTGGTAAACACCGAGGGCGACGACCTCGCCACGTTCCGGGTTCGCTCTGGAAAAGGCTTTTATATCAGGGCCATGGCCCGCGATCTCGCCGCGGCCTTGGGCGCGGAAGGCCATGTCTGGCGGCTCCGCCGCACCGCCGTCGGCCCCTTTACAGAAGCCGAATCCGTCGCCCTCGACGCGCTCGAGGATTTGCGCCATAAGGGCGCCGCGTCAGAACGCCTGAAACCCGTTGAGACCGCGCTGGCCGACATCCCGGCGCTGGCCATCAATGGTGAGGACGCGTTCAAGCTCAGACAAGGACGGCCCATTGTTCTCCTTCCGCATGTGATGGAGGCGCTGAAGCCGAAATTCCGCGAACGCACCATCGCCGGGCAGGACGCCTCCCGTGCGGTGGTCGCCTTGTTTCAAGGCAAAGCGATCGCGCTGGGCGACGTGCGGGCCGGCAAGTTTTCGCCGACCCGCGTCTTCCACCTTGCAGACCAATAGGAGTCCGCGATGTCGATTACCGCTGAGCGCAAAGCCGCGCTCATCAAAGACAACGCCAAAACCAAAGGCGACACCGGTTCGCCGGAAGTACAGGTTGCGATCCTCTCCGAGCGCATCGCCAACCTCACCGAGCACTTCAAGACGCACAAGAAAGACAACCACTCGCGTCAGGGCTTGCTCAAAATGGTTTCTCAGCGCCGTCGTTTGCTCGACTACCTGAAGAGCCGCGATGCGGCGCGCTACCAAGCGCTCATCGAAAAGCTGGGTCTGCGCCGCTAAGCGCAGATCGTCCTCTCCTCGCAAGGGGAGAGGACAGCGCTCGCTTGCGAGCGCAGGTGAGGGGTGCTGGCGCCAACGCGTCAAACCTCACGCATTCACCCCTCATCCGACCGCTTGCACTGCAAGCGGCCGCCTTCTTCCATCGCGGAGGAAGGATGACGAAACGCAACAGAATCCGCTGTTGCGCATGTACGCACGGCGATCAGGCAGGGGCCTCATCGCCTGGAGTTAGATGTATGTTTGATATCAAATCCGTTTCCATCGATTGGGCGGGCCGCCCACTCACGCTCGAAACCGGCCGCGTTGCGCGCCAGGCTGACGGCGCCGTCTACGCCACTTGGGGCGAAACCGCGCTGCTCGCGACCGTTGTGTATGCGAAGGAAGCGAAGCCCGGTCAGGACTTCTTCCCGCTGACCGTGAACTACCAAGAAAAGTATTTCGCCTCGGGCCGCATTCCCGGCGGCTTCTTCAAGCGCGAAGGCCGTCCGACCGAGCGTGAAACGCTGCTGTCGCGCCTGATCGACCGCCCGATCCGTCCGCTGTTCGTCGATGGCTTCAAGAACGAAGTGCAAGTCATCATCACGGTGCTTTCCTGGGACAATGAGAACGAGTCCGATCTGTTGGCGATGGTCGCCGCCTCGGCCGCGCTCACCATTTCGGGCGTGCCGTTCATGGGTCCGATCGCCGCCTCGCGCGTGGGCTGGATCGACGGCAAGGCCGTGCTGAACCCGACCATCGCGCAAATGGCCACAAGCGATCTCGACCTTGTCGTCGCCGGCACCGCCAACGCGATCATGATGGTCGAGTCGGAAGTGAAGGAACTCACGGAAGCGCAAATGCTTGAAGCGCTCTCGCTCGCGCATAAGGGCATGCAGCCGGTGATCGACGCGATCATCGATCTCGCCGAAAAGGCTGGCAAGGAGCCGTTCGACTTCACCCCGCCGGATAATGCCGAGCTGAAGAAGAAGATATTCGATCTCGTCGGCGCCGATCTCTCCGCCGCCTACAAGATCACCAAGAAGGATGAACGTTACGCCGCCGTCGGCGCGCTGCGCGACAAGGCCAAGGCCGCGCTCGTGAAGAGCGACGCCAATCCGGACGGCGTGGACGCGAACGTCCTGAAGGAAGTCTTCAAGGAAGTCGAAAGCGACGTCGTCCGCTCGCGCATCGTCAAGGAAAAGGGCCGCATCGACGGCCGTCCCGTCGACAAGGTGCGTCCGATCGAAAGCATGGTGGGCTTCCTGCCGCGCACGCACGGCTCGGCGCTGTTCACGCGCGGTGAAACGCAAGCCATCGTGGTCGCCACCCTGGGCACGGCCGAAGACGAGCAATTCATCGATGCGCTCTCCGGCACGACCAAGGAGCGCTTCATGCTCCACTACAATTTCCCGCCCTATAGCGTCGGTGAAACGGGCCGCATGGGC
Source organism: Vitreimonas sp. (assembly GCF_036392335.1). NCBI lineage: Bacteria > Pseudomonadati > Pseudomonadota > Alphaproteobacteria > Hyphomonadales > Hyphomonadaceae > Vitreimonas > Vitreimonas sp. The sequence goes on along the minus strand of NZ_DASVYD010000069.1, from coordinate 10,407 downwards.
GGCGCCGGTCGCCGCGAAATCGGTCACGGCAAATTGGCGTGGCGCGCGATGAAGGCGGTTCTGCCGTCCGCCGAGCAATTCCCGTACACGGTGCGCCTCGTTTCCGAGATCACCGAGTCGAACGGCTCGTCCTCGATGGCCACGGTGTGCGGTTCTTCGCTCGCGCTGATGGATGCGGGCGTGCCGATCTCCGCGCCGGTCGCCGGCGTCGCGATGGGCCTCATCCTCGAAGATTACGGCTACGAAGTTCTGACCGACATCCTGGGTGATGAAGATCACCTCGGCGACATGGACTTCAAAGTCGCCGGCACGGCCAAGGGCATCACCTCGCTGCAGATGGACATCAAGGTCGCCGGCATCACGCAGGAGATCATGCAGGTGGCGCTGGATCGTGCGCACGCCGGCCGTATGCACATCCTCGGCGAAATGGCCAAGGCCATGGACGCGCCGCGCGGTGAAGTTGGCAAGAACGCGCCGCGTATCGAGCAGATCAAGATCCCGGTCGACAAGATCCGCGACGTGATCGGCACCGGCGGCAAGGTCATCCGCGAAATCGTGGAAAAGACCGGCGCCAAGGTGAACGTCGAAGACGACGGCACGGTGAAGGTCGCATCGGCCAATGCCGACTCGATCGAAGCCGCCATCAAGTGGATCAAGTCGCTGACGTCCGAACCGGAAGTCGGCCAGATCTACGAAGGCAAGGTCGTGAAGGTGATGGAATTCGGCGCCTTCGTGAACTTCTTCGGCGCCAAGGACGGCCTCGTTCACGTCTCCCAACTCGCGCGTGAGCGCGTGGAAAAGCCGGGCGACGTCGTGAAGGAAGGCGACACCGTGAAGGTGAAGCTCTTGGGCTTCGACGATCGCGGCAAGGTGCGCCTCTCGATGAAGGTCGTCGACCAAGCCACCGGCGCTGACCTCACCGCCGAGCTCGGCGAAGAGGCCGAAGACAAAGGCCCGCGCGGCGATCGTGGTGAGCGCGGCGACCGCGGCCCGCGTCGCGACCGCGGCGATCGTGATCGCCGTCCGCGCCGCGAAAGCTCGGGCGACTAAGCCTCAAGCGAAAACGCAATACGAAAGCCCGTCGCGCAAGCGGCGGGCTTTTTTGTTTTTGGCGCCGCGCGGATTTGGATACATGGGCAAAATCGGGAGCGGCACATGGATTGGACGCAAGTTGGAGTAGCCGGCGTTGCTGGTGGGCTTTCGGCGTTGCTTGGCTCGTTGATAGGCGCGCTCGTTGACAGAGCCCTGAAGCCAGAGTCGGCTGGTTGGCGCGCTAGTAGGTGGCTGCCAATCGCCTTTGCCATTGTCGGTGCGCAAGTCGCAGGTGCCGTCTTTAGCAGTTACCAGTCGTCACCCTCACGCGTGGAGGCTGAAATGTTGAGTGACGAGAGAATAGGCGCTCTTGCGTCAGCGTGGCGCGATGCGGAGCCAGAGACGTTTTCGAGGTTCATCGACGGCGTTTCAAGGGCGCTCCGCGAGGGGCAGAGCCGTGATGAGGCGGTGAACGACCTTCGAGTGGGCCTATTGGGCGCCGCCACCGGACGCGTGAGATATCTGGATGACGCCAGCGCAGTCGAAACCGCAAGAATTGCACGCGATGAATATGCGGAGCTGGCGGCGTCGCGACCACAGATATGTCATCCGATGTTCAATGGTGGTGCGTTTGGCGATGTCACGCCGTATTTGAGCGAGCCATTGTTGCGGCGCGAGTTGGATGTGTTGACGGAAGCCTTTCGCGCAGACACCTCAATCGAACGACGTACGCTTACCGGCGCGGAGTTGGAGATCGCGATTGGTCGGGCGCTGGATGGCGTGCGACACAACGTTGGCGACGATGTCGGCCTCTTAGCGCCATCCGCTTCGCTAGTTGGTCGAGAAGCTCAGTATTGCAGAGCCGTAGCAAGTTTTTTCGCAAGCGTCGCAGCGATGCCGGAATCGGAGGCCGCAGCTCTCATGCGGGGCCTTCGAACCCTTCAATAGCTTTTGGTTGACAATGCGCGCGAACTTCGCACGAGGGCGGGCGTAGGCGCTCCGAATAGCCATTCTTGGTCACAAAGCGGACCGGATTCGCGCTAAGCTCATGCCATGTCCGCGCTCATTATCGTCGCGCGCTTCGCCTCGCGGCCGGAAGCGATTATCGCGCAATCGCTGCTGCGCAGCGAAGGCATCGAGACGCTGATGCCGGATTTCAACGTGCTCATGGCGGATTTCGACCCGAGCATGATGGAGCACGGCTGGCGTCTGCTGGGGCGGGAGGAAGACGCAGCCCAGATCGAGGCGATCCTGCGCGATGCGCAATTACCGGACGAGGGGTAGGCATTTGCCACGTGAGCGCCGGTCCTGTATCGACACAGGGTCGGTTCCCTCAGCGGGGATCAAAAGGGAACGCGGTGCAAATCCGCGGCTGCGCCCGCAGCTGTAAGCGGCGAGTTCGAGGCCAAAACCACTGGCGATCCGGTCAAAGGATCACCGGGAAGGGGCCAAAGAACAACGACCCGCGAAGCCAGAAGACCTGCCGACATGAAAGCTCTTGGTCCGGGATGGGGCCGAAGGAGGTCATGTGCGTTGGGTTCTCTGCGCGTTAGCGCTTGTTTGTGCGTGGCCCGCCGCGGCCGAACCGCGTCGCATTGTGTCGCTGGATTATTGCGCCGACCAATTCGTGCTGGCGCTCGCCGATCGCGATCAGATCGCGGCGCTCTCGCGCGGCTCGCAGCGTGACGATTCCTATTTCCGCGCCCGCGCCCACGGCATTCGCCAAACGCGCGGCACGCTTGAAGAAGTGCTGGCGCTGCGTCCCGATCTCGTCGTCCGAAATTGGGGCGGGCCGTGGGACGCCGAGCAAGTTTATGCGCGCTTCGGCATTCCTGTGCTCCAAGTCGGCGACACGCCCACCTTCGCGCAAGCCCGCGAAGATGTGATCGGCGCCGCCCGCGCGTTCGGGCATGCGGATCGCGGCCAGGTCATCGCGCGCGATCTCGATATTCGACTCGCGCGTCTGCAAGTCCACGCGCCGCGCCAACGCCCACCCGTGATGTATCTCTCTTCGTACGGCGGCGTGCCGGGCTCGGGCGTGTTGATGGATGATGTGATCCGAAGCGCGGGCGGTCGCAACGTGCGCACGGACGCCAGCTGGACCGTGCTGCCGCTTGAGCGCATGATCACGACGCCGCCCGCTTTGATCGCGTTGGGCTTCTTCGATACCGGCCGCAGCGCTGTGAACGCCTGGTCGCCCGCGCGTCATCCGGCCGTGCAACGCGCGCTCGCGGAGGCGCGCACGATCGATCTGCCGGCTGCCGCGATTTCGTGCGAAGCCTGGTACGCGATCGATGCGGCTGAAGCGATCGCCGCCGCCTTGCGCACGCCATGAGCGCGGCGCTTCGCACAAATCTTGCGCTCGTCGCATTGAGTCTCGCGGCGCTGTTCGCGGCCCTTTGGCTGGGGCCGACGCCGCTCGCCACGCCATTCGCCGACGATGAAGCCACGCGCACGATCATTTGGGACATTCGCTTGCCACGCGCGCTCGCGGCTTGGCTGGTCGGCGCCGCGCTCGGCTTGGCAGGCGCTGCTTTGCAGGGTTTGCTGCGCAATCCGTTGGCCGATGCCGGCGTGCTCGGCCTATCAGGATTTGCCGCGCTCGGCGCTGTGATTGCGTTCGCCTTCGGCTTCGCCACGTTCGCGCCGGCGCTCGCGGTGCTGTTTGCGCTTGGCGCGTCGCTTGTTGTGGTCGCTATGGGTTGGGCGGCGCGAGGCCCGGCGAGTTTGGCTTTGATTGGCGTGGGCCTTTCCAGTTTCGCGGGTGGGCTCATTGCGCTGGCCTTGAACCTTGCCCCCAATCCCGGCGCGCTGGCGGACTTGGTGAATTGGACGCTCGGCTCGGTTGAAGCCCGCTCCTATGAACATGTCGCGCTCGTCGGCGTGCTCTTCCTCATCGGCGCCGGCTTCATCTTCGCCGCCGCACGTGGGCTGCAAGCTTTGACGCTTGGCGAAGAAGCCGCCGCGGCGATCGGCGCCAATATCACGCGAACCCGCAGCCTCGTTGTGCTCGGCGCCGCCGCTTGCACTGGCGGCGCAACGGCCGTGGCGGGGATTATCGGCTTCGTCGGCATCGCCGCGCCGCATTTTGTCCGCGCTGTCGCCGGTCACGATCCGGCCCGCTTGCTTTTGCCGAGCGCCTTGGCCGGGGGCGTCATGTTGGTCTGCGCGGATATCGCAGTGCGCCTCTTGCCAACGGATACGGAACTTAAGCTCGGCGTCGCCGCGGCGCTGATCGGCGGACCAGTGTTCGCGCTGATCGCCGCGCGTCTTGCGTCGCGGGGAGGCGATGGATGAGCGCGCTGCTGGAGCTCGACAAGATCAGCGTGAAATTGCGTGCAACGCACGCGCTGAACGGCGTATCGCTCAGAGTGCAGCGTGGCGAAATCATTGCGCTGCTCGGTCCAAACGGCGCGGGCAAAACGACGCTGATGCGCGCCGCGCTGGGGCTGATACCAGCCGCAGGCGCACGCGCGTTGGGCGGCGCCGATCCCGCGAAACTCACCAATCGCGAACGGGCCCTGCGCGTCGCCTATCTGCCGCAACGGCCGCAATCGATCTGGCCGATCAGTGTGGAAGCCTTGGTCGCGCTCGGGCGTTTCGCGCATGGCGCCGCGCCCGATCGATTGGGCGCGGAAGATCAAGAAGCTGTCGATGCGGCGATCGAAGCGTGTGGATTGAACACGCTTCGTGCGCGCGGCATGGATGAAATCTCCGGCGGCGAAAAAGCGCGTGCGCACTTGGCGCGGGCCCTGGCGCAGCATGCCCCTTTGTTGATGCTGGACGAACCCAGTGCGGGGCTCGATCCGGCGCAAGCACTGGCGGTGGCCGAAATTCTTCGCGCGCATGCCGCGAAGAATGGGGCTGTTGTGTTTTCGACTCATGACATCGGACTCGCCGCAAGCGTCGCGCGCCGCGTGGTGCTCATGCATGAGGGACGCGTGCTGACCGAAGGCGAGCCAGAGAAGGCGCTGACACGCGACGCGCTGGAAGCGGCTTATGGCAGGCCGGGTCGGCTCGAACGCATTGGCGAATCTTACGTCGCGCTGTTCCGCTAGAGCTTGAACGCGCCGGCTTGGATTTGCGCGTACAGCTCCGGCGTGACGCGGACATAGTCCTGCAGTTCCGGGTGATCGAACCAGATTTCGTGTTCGCTTTTGTGCGGATCGAAGCCATCGCGCACGAGATCGACCTTGCGATACTTGAATGTGCCTGTGGTTTCGATCGCAGGCTGGATGCGGATGAAGATCGGACGCGCATAGGCCGGTAATTCGCGCGCGAGGAAGCCACGGAGATTGCCAAGCTCAAAGCCTTCGCCGGGCGTGATGGCCGCCATGCCGGCGCGGCCGTCGAGCTTGCCGACGGCGACGCCATAGACGTTCGCTTCCTCGACCCCTTTGAAGCGCGCGATCACTTGCGCCACTTCGGTGGTGGAGACGTTTTCGCCCTTCCAGCGGAAGGTGTCGCCGATGCGATCGACGAAGTAGAAATAGCCGTCCTTATCCTGACGCATCAGATCGCCGGTGCGGAACCAAGCGTCGCCCTTTTCCATGACGTCGCGCAGGATTTTCTTTTCTGACGCGGCTTTGTCGGCATAGCCCGTGTAATTGTGGCGGGCGTCATCCTTAATCAGCCCGACGGCTTCTCCGGGCTCGCCGAGATCGGCGAGCACGCAGAGGCCGTTTGCGTCACGCACCGGCATTTCAGCTTCGACGTCGAATTTGACAAGACGCACCGCGAAATTGCGCTTCAGATAAGGCGGCACCCGGCCAATGGCGCCGGCATGACCGTCGAAATTGAACATCGACACGTTGCCTTCGGTCGAGCCGTAGAATTCGAGAATGCGCGGCACGTTGAAGCGTTGTTGGAACTCGGTCCACACTTCCGGACGCAGACCATTTCCGAAACCCAGGCGTAGGCGATGCGCACGCTCTTTCGGATGCGCATCGGCGTTCACCAGATAGCGGCATAGCTCGCCAATATAGACGAACATGGTGCATGCATTATCGGCGACGTCGTCCCAGAAATGCGTCGTCGAGAATTTGCGCCGCAGCACTACCGTGCCGCCCTTCAGCAAGGCCGCGCCCACGCCGCAAAGCCCGCCCGTGGCGTGATAGAGCGGCAGCACGCAATAGATTCTGTCGTCCGCTGTCGCGCCCGTGGCCGCCGCAAAACTGCGCATATAGAGCTCGGCGCGCATGTGGGTGATCTTCGCGGCTTTCGGCATGCCGGTGGTGCCGGAGGTGAAGATATAAAGCGCGACGTCCTTGGCGGTGAGGCCGGCGCGGCGCGCGGCGGCGGGGCGTTCGGGGGCGTTGCGCGGTTCTTTCAAATCAAGCGCGCGCTGGTTTTCGCCGAGTGCGCTGGCGGCGTCGATCACCCAATAGGTGAGCGGGCGGGCGAGGCCGGCCCGGAGCGTGCCGATCGCGTCAAGGCTCTCGGTGTCGGTGATGACGTGATCGGCGTTTGAAATGGAGAGGCAGTGCGCGAGCGCCGCGCCGGTGAGGTTGTTGTTGATGAGCGCCGCGGCCACGCCGACCTTGGCGAGCCCGATCCAGGCGGGCACGTACTCGGCGCGGTTCGGCAACAAGAGCGCGACCGTGTCGCCCCGCTGCAGACCTTGCGCGTCGGCCCAGGCCGCGAAGCGATTGGCGAGCCCGTCGAGCTGGCGATAGGTGTAGCGTTCGCCTTCGAAGATCATAGCCGTGTGGTCGGCGAATTTGTCGACCGCGCGTTCGAAATCGTCGCAGACGAGCACGGGCGAGTCCGGCTTGATTTCGCGCACCGACCAGAGTGTGCGTGCAACGCCGTTCAGAAACCGCAGCTCGCGCCGAATCGCGCCCGTAATGCTCATCCATCGCCTCCGCGTCGAACATAAGGTTGTTCGCGATGGAGCGAAACCTCAGGACGACGCGAAAGAAGCGCGCACCGCCTCCAGGAGCGTGCGCTCGTCGAAGGGCTTGCGCAGAAGGCGCGGGCGCGCCGCGGATTTTTCCAGCGCCTCCGCGTCGGCCCAGCCTGAGATGATCAAGAGCTGCATGTTCGGCTGACGCTTGCGCGCCTGCTCCGCCAGTTCGAGCCCAGTCATCGCCGGCATCGAGAAATCGGTGATCAACAGGTCAAAACGGTCCGCATCGAGCTTGCGCAGCGCAGCGCCGGGATCGCCGGCCTCAGCGGCGTCGAAGCCCGCATCGCGCAAGGTTTGCGCCACGAAGCTGCGGACGCCGGCTTCATCGTCGACCACCAGAACCTTCTGACCATTGCCGCGCGGCGCAGGCGGCGCGGGCGCCGCGTCGACATCGGCGGGGGCGCTCGCCGCCTCGGTGCGGGGCAAGAGCAGGCGGACGGTCGTGCCGCGCTCGGGGGCGCTGTCGATCTCGACCTGGCCGCCGGACTGACGTGCGGCGCCGAACACTTGGGCGAGACCGAGGCCGGTGCCTTTGCCGGCGGGCTTGGTGGTGAAGAACGGCTCCATCGCCCGCTCCGCCACATCGCGCGGCATGCCGAAGCCGGTGTCGCTGACGGCCAGTTCGATGAATTCGCCCCGCGCATCCGACGGGCGTGTTGAAATGACGATGCGGCCGCCGTTCGGCATCGCGTCGCGTGCGTTGATGACGAGATTGAGGATGGCGAGTTCGAGTTGGTTGGCGTCGGATTTCACCCAGCGCGCGTCCGGCGCGAGGTCGAAGTCGATGGTCACGTCCGCGCCGACCGAGCGGCGCAGCAATTCCTCCATGCCGGGCGCCAATTGATGCAGATCGATCGGCGTTAATTCCATGCGCTTGCCGCGCGAGAAGGCGAGCAATTGCTTGGTGAGCTTATCGCCGCGCTTGGCCGCGTCGAGCATATGGTCGGCGATCTCGCGCTGCTTGGGATCCTCGATGCGCTTCAACAGCATGTTGAGGCCGCCGATGATCACGGTGAGCAGATTGTTGAAATCATGGGCCACGCCGCCGGTGAGTTGACCGATGGCTTCGAGCTTTTGCGTCTGCGCCAAACGCTGTTCGGCTAGGCGACGCTCGGCGATATCGCGCAGCGCCCAGGCAATGATGCCGGCGGCGAGGATCAAGGCGAGGACGATGCCGACAATGATGGCGGCGTTGGAATAGGCGCGGGGCCGTTCGATCAGCGCCGAGGCGATCGCGACATGGGCCGACCAGCCGGTGAGCGGGGAGACGAAATAGGCGCTGTGATTGCGAAAGCCTTCATAGGTCACGCCCTCATAAACGCCCGACACTTGGCCGCTCGCCACGGCGTCGCGGACATATTGGGTGGCCGGCGTGGCGACGCGTTCGGATTGTTCGCGGCTGCGGGCGATGAACAGGCCTTGGCGATCGACCAGGGCGGCGATGGAATCCTCGGGCAGATTGGTCATCAAGATGTCGCGAAAGATTTCCGGATCGATCGCGACCGTCAGCAGATAGCGCGCATCACCGCCGATCGGCTGATAGAGATAGGCGCACGGACAGAAACGGCCTTCGCGACTGATGCTTTCCCGGTCGGCGATCGCCGCATCGAGCGGGGGCTGAGCATTCGAATAGGGACGAGCGAGATTGAACATCTCCGTGTTCGTCCGCGTATCGCTGATGATGACATTGCGCCAATGCGGATTGAGGCTCATCACTTCGCGGGCGCGGGCATAGGCCAGCGGCCAATCGCGCGCATCGACCATTTCGGCGGTCGCCAGCACGCGCATCACGGCGTGATCGGCTTGGACTTGCGCCTCGGCCAGGCGGACGATGCGTTCGGCGCGGCCCAAGGCGAATTCGGCGACGTTCTCGCGCTCGCGCTGCAAGGCGAACACAATCTGCAGCACCACGAGCAAAACGATCGGCAACGCCAAGGCGGCCGCGATCAGCGCGTTCGAACGTAATCCCTGAAAAAAATGCAAAAAGTCCAACCTCGCGCGGCGGACTCTAGGGACGGCTCAGGCCCGCGGCAATCCGGGAACCTCACGCGATCGCGCTGGGAAAGGCCGCGACCACGGGCAGAAGGGCTAAAATCAACGTGATCAGAGATGATGCGGGCTTCATCATGCGCCTCCTTGGACAACGCGCATGGCTTTACGCATCGCTGTTTGCAGCGATGTTGCGGACGCGTTGCGGATTTGCGGCGATTTAGCGGCGCTCAGCTTGAATCGAGCACCGGGCGCGGCGGCGGGCGCCACGCGCTCTTGGCCGCCTTGGTCAATTCGTGCAGCGCATCGCGGCCGACCGTGGCGGTGATCGCGGCGGAGGCGCGCAGGATCGCACGCGCGCGACGCGGCGCGGCGCGCAAGCGGCGGGCGAGCCGCGCCGCATAGGGGCCGGGATTGTTGCAGACGCGGATGAGCGCTTCGTACCGCAGTGCGAGCGGCCAAGCGTCGACGATGTGGCGCGGCGTGAACAGACGCTTCTTCGGCCGCCAGAGGCGCAAAGGCCTGTGCTGTGACGGCACAGCGCGAAATGACACACGCCACGCCTGCGGTTGATCGGGAAAGCAGGCGACGCGGGCGCGGACTCTGGCGGCGCGTTTGGCGCGAGGCTTGCGCGGCGGCGCCGGTGTCGCCGCGGCGGCTTCGATCATCAACAGACGGCGCAACAGCGCTTCACCCGCCGCGATCCAGGTCGCGAGCTGCTTGTAGGCGCGCGCCTGGCGATGCGGCGCCTGGGCGATGTCCTCGGGATTGCCGAAGAGCGCATAGAGCGCCTGCATGAACGCTTGCGCGATCAGCCAAAGCGCGCGCGGCGCGTGGCGAGGGGGCGGTGTGTCTGACATTTCGCGCCAAGCCTACGGGCGCGCGAAAGGGGTTGAATAGATTTTTTGCGAACCCTCTCCCGCAGTGCGGGAGAGGGCAGGGTGAGGGGCCGGCGCCGGCGTGGAATGTTCAGACGTGTCCAGTCGTTCGCCCGCGCGTCGTTTTGAGAAGCCGGCGCTCCACCCTCACCCTGCCCTCTCCCTCCCAAGGGAGGGAGAGGGTTCTCTGTCGCGCTAGTTCGCGGCGTCGCCTTCGGGGAAGGCGCCGGCGTAATCCATGAAATGGCGGCGCGGCGGGTTCACCGCGCGCAGGAAGCTCAGCGCGTGTTCTTCGGCGATTTCTTTCGACGGAAACGCGTCGGGGCCGGCGTGGATGCCGGGAAAGATGGTGCCGAGACGCCAAAGGTCGAGCACGCGATAGACGCGATAATAATTGCGCCAGCGTTTGGCCGGCGGGGCGTGCGTGCGCGCTGCGGGTTTGGTCTCCAGCATGCGGGATAGGTCGGGGCGGGGCGGGTTTGAGTCAAGCGGCGGTGATTGGCGTCCCTTCTCCCTCACCGGGAGAAGGGACGGGGAGATCGGTGTGCGCTTGTCGCGCGTATCAGGCTCACATTCAGGGAGCGTGTTGATGCGGGTGGC